>NZ_DATIRM010000122.1:0-1861 GCF_035469765.1 Psychrobacter sp. | reverse complement strand
GTTTTAATCTCACCGCTCACGCTTTGCATCTCAGCAAGCAACTCACTGGCATCTTCGCCAGATTTTTTGAGCGCTCCAACTTGTTTTGCGCCCGTATTACGGCGCGACTGCAACTCTTCGGTCTTTACTTGTAGCGATTTACGTTCGTTCTCAATACTTTGCCAGAACACTATATCAAGCGTATAACCACGGGTGGCCAATTGCTGCTGTAAATCTGTCAAATCGCCGCGTAAGAGTTTTGGGTCTATCATAATAGGTGCCTGTCGCGCTAAAAGTGGATAAAAGGTGTGAAAATAATAAAAATCTGGGCTGTAGTGCCCTATTTTTCCTGCAAGTATTTGGTAGCCGCTATAATACCAAGACACAGCAGATTTGACCATGTTTTGGCGATTTTTTACCTACCTGTTAGCTAAGTTTTAACCTTCTATTTTCATAAGCCTTAACCCGTTATCTTTAGCTTAATACTGTTATTTAAGGTTTAACTATCCTCTATAAGTAAGACTTACCTTTATTAATGACTTTAATATGGTGTCTATTAGCGAACAGAGTGGCTTATATGTTTCATTTAAGGGCGATTTTCGGTAAGATAAGCGCATATCTTTATTCTATTTCCAGCCAAATATTGCCTCGCTGTTGACATTTGGCGCTTTTAATTTAACGCTTTCACTATAAGTCTTTGAGAAACCTTTATGGCTCTGTACCCCTACACGCTGCAACCTGTTGCCTTAAACCTAACCGAGGCAGAATTCCATCAAGCACAGTATGAGCTATTTGCTAGTGCCAGCCCGTCATTTGGTCTGTCGAGTATCAAGCTTAAAGAATGGATCATCATGGCAGTCGCTGTGGTTTTAGCCGTTGCTGGGCTGGTCTTTTTGACGGGTTATTCGACCATTATCTTTTGGGTCATGCTAGCAGCCGTTGTCATTTATCTACTGGTTCGTACCCTTGGTTTTAAATGGTATGTGAAAAGAGAGTTTGAAAAGCAGGTCGCTGAGCAAGAAATGCCTGATGAGATGCGCCAAATGAAACTGGGTGTACAAAAGCATGGGATTGTGATGGCAGTGCCGGTCAATCAGTCAGATATGTTTAATAGCAATCAGATGCGCGGTATGCAGATGCGTGCAGGCAGCACCCAACAAGCAGTGATTCCTTGGAGCGCCGTGAAAAGTTGGGATGAGACAGACGACTACATCTTTATGATGTTTGAGATGAAAGGTCAGCAAGGTAGTCAGATTATCCCTAAGCGCCTGCAAGCTCAAAAATTCCCTATCGATACGGTACGCCAGCATTTGATAGAGGTAGTCGCAGTGAAAGGTCTAAACCCTGAAAATCTTCAGCTGCCAGCCAAGTAAGCTTAAAATCCGTTTAGATTAAAGCCGTGGTTGTTTGATAAAATATATTACAAATTTTAATTTGATTAATTTAACTTATTTTTGCATGCTTGCTACAATAGCAAGCATCAAAGGTTGAGCAACTTACAGTGAGCTATTATTTATGCTTTACGCTCATAATAGCTCACTGTAAGTTGCTTAAGTTTAAAGGTTTAACGACTTAATGTTTGATACCTACACTCAATGAAAAGGATAATAGAATGAGTAACAATAATAACGACACTAACCAGATCGGTCTAGAAAAAGCAGATATGAGCGAAGTTATTAGCAAGTTAAATGGTATATTGTCTAGCTACCATATGTTTTATATCAACGTTCGTGGTTATCATTGGAATGTCAAAGGCGAGCATTTTTTCACTTTACATCCAAAGTTTGAAGAGCTGTATACCGCATTACAAATCCAAATCGATGAAATCGCTGAACGTATTTTAACCTTAGGCGGTACACCGCTACATGCTTATAGTGATTTT
>NZ_DATIRM010000121.1:0-2040 GCF_035469765.1 Psychrobacter sp. | reverse complement strand
TCTCGCTATCGTCCATTATCTGTCGTTACACCGTCAATCTACGCCTTTTTACCAAAACCATCGTTATCTTTTAGCCATCCTATGCTACCATAGATGCAATTTTTCTTATTTAAACTTTTAAACTTATGAATTATAAACACGCCTATCATGCTGGTAACTTTGCCGATGTTGTTAAACACATTTTATTGGTACAACTGCTGAATCAAATGGGGCAAAAAAACAAACCTTTTTATGTGCTTGATGCTTATGGCGGTCGTGGACTGTATTCGCTTGGCAGTGAAGAGGCGCGCAAGACGGGTGAAGCCAAAGGCGGTATCCAAGCCTTGGTAAAAGCCGATGTCGAAAAAGCACCAGCTGCCATCAAAGACTATATGGAAGGCATCAAGCAAGCCCGTTTTACCTATGACAAAAAAGTCTATCCGGGTTCGCCGTGGTGGATTGCCCATCATGTTGAAAAAAATCCAGATGCTGGCGTGCGCGGTGAAGCCTTTGAAGCCAAAGCCAGTGAGTATGATGCACTGAACTATCAGCTACATAAATTGCCAATCGGTATTCATCATCGCAATGCTTTTGAAGGTATCGCGGCAGTGATTCCGCCAAAAGAAAAGCGTGGCTTGATATTTTTAGATCCTCCTTACGAGCAGGAGCACAAAGATTTTACACGTCTAATCGATTTGTTGGTACATTCTTATAACAAGTGGCCACAAGGCACTTATGCGTTATGGTTCCCAATCAAGAACATCGACGCGGTTGAGCTGTTTTATAAAAAGCTCAAGCGTACTGAGATGAGACGTCAATTGGTCTGTGAGCTAAATATTTATCCTAAAGATATCGCTGTCGGTCTGAACGGTACAGGGCTGCTTGTGATCAATCCACCATGGCAGTTTGATAACCAAGCACGTGAGATACTACGCTTCTTACAGCCTGTATTAAAAGTTGCTGATGCACCAGACTTAACGCCTGATAGTGCAACTACCGTCCGCTGGTTGGTTGGCGAATAAGGATATTGTTATGACGACTGATCAATCATCACGTAGCCTTGAAAAAAACAGTCTTGCAAAGGGCAGTCTGGTCACTGATAAAGTGATGAATGAGGGTTTGATCAAAGAGCCTTTATTACAAGATAGCGCCGCCACTCAACCGCCCTTTGTGGATGAGCATGATTTCGATATTCGCTTGGCGGATAATGAGAGTTATGATGGCTTGACGTTTGAGGTGATTGAAGCAGAAGTCGCTGAAGGTAAGCGGGTGGTCAGTCGCGGTGTTTATTTAGCGCCCAACTTGATTACCACTTTATCGCTGCTGTCAGGCTTTTATTCTATTTTAGCCAGTACCCAGGGCGAGTTTTATAAAGCATCGCTAGCGATTTTCTTATCGGCTATTTTGGATGGCGCAGATGGGCGGGTGGCGCGTATGCTAAATGCACAAAGCCCCTTTGGCGAGCAATATGATTCGCTTGCCGATATGCTAGCCTTTGGTGTTGCACCAGCAATCTTAATTTATAGCTTTGCGCTACAGCCGTTAGGTCGCATTGGATTGGGCTGTGCGTTTGTCTTTACCGCCTGTGCTGCCTTCCGTCTGGCGCGTTTTAACGTGCAGATTGGTGAAGTCGATAAGAAATACTTTGTTGGTTTGGCAAGTCCGCTTGCTGCTATCTTGGTGACAGCAGCAGTTATGGTTGCCGTCGATCACAGTGAGTGGATCGGACAATACGATACACTTGTGATGTTCTTATTTGCGGCTTGGGTGGTTATTTGCGGCTTATTGATGGTCAGCAACGTCAAGTACTATAGCTTTAAAGAGTTTGATAAGAAAAAAGTCCCTTTCGTAGTGCTTATCGTTGGTGTATTAATCATGAGTATCGTGCTATACGATATCCCTGTTGGCATCTTAGCGATTGGTGTTATTTATGCTTTGTCAGGTATTGTTAGCACCTTACAAGCCAAAGCCACCAGTTAGCGCTAAAGCTGTTTTATAATAGATATTAATTTAAGACACGCAAATAAAAACCGCTTATTTTTTAATAGGTGGTTTTTATTT
>NZ_DATIRM010000120.1:0-12499 GCF_035469765.1 Psychrobacter sp. | reverse complement strand
GTATCTTAGATATAGAACCAACTGATATTCATCAGCGCGTGCCTGTAGTACTTGGCAGCAAAAATGAAGTTGATTATGTAAAAAACCTACATTTAAACTATACCGAAAAATAAATAATCTGATCAGCCTTTGATTATTCGTATAGAGCCAAATGAATAGTAGCTTTGTACGAATCATCCATATTTTCTATATTTTTCTCTAAGCGAGCTATTATGGTAGCAAATCCCACTGAACTTATTCATTCAGATAAGAATACGACGATCAAGCTAGTAAAGGCGTTGTTGACGCAAGCTCGCCAACGTAAAAAACATGGTCAAACCGTGATCGAAGGTGTCCACCTTATCGATGCTGCTCTTCGTAGCGACTATCCATTTCATCAAATACTGCTTTCTGAAGCAGCACATAAGCACCCTGAAGTGCAGCAAGTTATCACTCGTCTGCCCACTTATACGCCTATTTTGACCTTGTCAGATGCGCTCTATGAAAGTATTCGTAGCTTGGGCACTGGGATTGATATTATGGCGGTTATCAAAGTTCCGATGCCAAGCTTATCGATAATTAATGAAGACTGTTTGATTCTTAATGATGTTCAAGACAGCGGTAATGTCGGTACATTACTCCGTACCGCAGCAGCTGTTGGTATCCGCAATATCCTCTGCACCAGTGCTACTGCGCAAGCTTGGTCACCGAAGACGCTACGGGCTGGTATGGGCGCGCAATTTGCGCTGACGATTTATGAAGGTCTAACGGTACAAGATATTTTAGACTTTGTACAAACACCGCTATTTGCAACAAGCTCACATACTGATACGGTTATTTATCAACATGACTTAAAAAAACCAATCGCTTGGATTATGGGACATGAAGGTCAAGGGGTTTGTGACGAGTTAATGCAGTGCGCCACCCCTATTGCATTACCGCAGCCCAATGGGCAAGAAAGCCTCAATGTGGCGATTGCAGGTTCGCTATGCTTGTATGAGACGCTGCGTCAGAGAAGTTATAGCTAATATGACTGATTAAATCCGCACTATTTTTATATAAAAAAGCCCGCTATCAATGATAGCGGGCTTTTTCTATTTCGTTTTACCAAAAAGCACTTAAATCTTACTAGTCAGCTCAGGTAAGGCTGTAAACAAATCTGCTTCTAAGAAGTAATCAGCAACGCTAGCGATTGGCGCTTCTGGGTCATTGTTGATAGCAACGATGACTTTAGAATCTTTCATACCGGCTAAATGCTGAATTGCGCCTGAAATACCAGCAGCGATATATAAATCTGGTGCAACGATTTTACCCGTTTGACCAACCTGCATATCGTTTGGTACATAGCCTGCGTCGACAGCAGCACGTGATGCGCCAACAGCAGCACCAAGCTTATCAGCCAATGGTTCGATATATTTGGTGAAATTTTCACCATTTGCTAGGGCACGACCACCAGAAACCACGATACCTGCTGAAGTCAATTCAGGACGGTCAGATTTTGCCATCTCTTCACTAACAAAGCTTGACTTGCCAAGCTCTTGCACATTATCAAGAGTCTCAACAGTCGCTGAGCCACCTTCGCTTGCTACTGGATCAAAAGCCGTCGTACGTACGGTTAATACCACTTTATCTTCTGTAGTCTTAACCGTTGCTGTTGCGTTACCAGCATAGATAGGACGCTCAAACGTTTGCGCATCTATAACTGCTGAGATTTCTGACAGCATGCTAACATCCAGTAATGCGGCAACGCGTGGCAAGAAGTTTTTGCCAGTAGTCGTTGCTGGAGCAAGGATATGGCTATAATCACTAGCGATATCAGCGACCAATAATGCGATGTTACCTGCCAATTGATGCTCATAAGCTGCGTTATCTGCTAGCAATACTTTAGTAACGCCAGCCGCTTTAGACGCTTCGTCAGCGGCAGCTTGAGCGCCACTACCAGCGACCAATACATGGATATCGCCGCCAATTTGCTGAGCCGCAGCGATCGTATTCAAAGTTGCCTTTTTTAGACTGGCATTGTCGTGTTCTGCATATACCAAAATTGCCATTGTTTTTGTCCTTTATTTATTCGTATCATCTATTCATACAGTTGTTGGTATACAAAGCCATGTTATGTCCAAGTTCAATAAAAGTTATTTAGGACGTCATGGCTTTGTACTAGATAGGCCCTAGCAAAGTATTAAATAACTTTTGCTTCATTTCTTAGCTTATCGACCAACTCGTCAACTGAACCCACCTTGATACCAGCTTTACGCTCAGCAGGTGGTACAACTTTAATGATTTCTTGCTTAGATGCCATATCAACACCAAAATCAGCTGGCGCTTTTTCATCAAGCGGCTTTTTCTTCGCTTTCATGATGTTAGGCAATTTTGCATAACGTGGCTCATTCAAACGTAAATCAGTAGTAATAACCGCTGGCAAATCAAGTGCAACCGTTTGCAAACCACCATCGATTTCACGCGTTACATTAACTTTATCGCCTTCAACTTTCACTTCTGATGCAAACGTACCCTGACCGATACCCATCAATGCCGCTAGCATTTGACCCGTTTGATTGTTGTCATCATCAATCGCTTGCTTACCTAGCAGAATAATATCTGTAGCTTCAGATTCTGCGATATTTTTAAGGATTTTAGCGATTTGTAGTGGATAAGGTTTTGTATCAGTCACGACCAAGATGCCGCGATCAGCACCCAATGCTAAAGCAGCACGAATCTGCTCTTGTGACTCTTTTGGACCAATAGAGGCAACGATGATTTCATCAATCACACCCGCTTCTTTAAGACGAACCGCTTCTTCTACTGCAATTTCATCAAAAGGGTTGATTGACATTTTAGTGTTAGATAAATCTACGCCAGAATTATCAGCTTTTACACGAACTTTTACGTTGTAATCAATGACACGCTTGACCGCTACTAATGCTTTCATACGTTCCTCGTTTATTAATGTTATGAATTAAAATTGCCAGTTAAGAACCAAAGGTTCATTTCTTTAAAATCGTCGTTCGAAATAGTACTCAAGGTTGATTGCTGCGTCAGCACCTATAATGTAATAAAAAATATCAGACCATAAACAATATACTGGCATCACACTCTCTATCTATAAAATCTGCCAAAGCTAAGCCAACCGTTATTATCAGACCTATGTATCTTGCGTGAGCTCAGCCCTAAGGTCAAGACAACGCCGTGAATAATGCGTCATAAATTTGTCACTATTTTACAATAAACAGTTTATAAGCGCCTAGTCACGCCATTTTCTTATCATTATTCTTATTTTTTTCCAAATTTTGCAAGCTATCTAAGACATTTATAACTGTTAATACAAACTAACACCATCTCGTTGTTATAAGAATTAAATCAAAAAAAGAGCATAAAAAAAGCAACCTGATCAGAGGTTGCTCTTTTTTAAAGTCTAAACAGTATTTTTATTGTTTTAACAAACAAAGGCATCAATGCATATTGATAATCTTGCTGTCATTAAGCGCGCTGAAGAACAGCTTGCTCAATGTCAAATGAGATTAGATAGCTTCGATTTGCTCAGCTTGTGGGCCTTTCTTGCCATCACCTAAGATGAAAGACACTTTTTGGCCTTCGGCTAGAGTTTTGAAACCACCGCCTTGGATAGCGCTGTAGTGAGCGAATACGTCTTGTCCGCCGTTGTCTTGCGCGATAAAACCAAAACCTTTAGCTTCATTAAACCACTTTACAGTGCCTTCAACTTTATCTGACATAAATTTTCCTAACTCTTTAACTGTTGGCGAGACGTGTGTCATCACCGATTAATTGACATATACCCAAGTCTTTCTTGCATAATGCATAGATAAAATCTATTGAAATATCTAACAGACATCTTAATATTTTTACCCGAAACCCTTTGAGTACAATCTGATTATAACAGCTTTTTATAAGCATAACAGGCCAAATTGATAATTTTTGTAACATACTTAAATATATTTTAGATAATAGTTGCTATTATCTACTTAACGCCTAATACACTGATATAAAATATATTTTTATTATTGCTGTTCGGTGTCTTGAACAAAATAGCATGATACTTTCAAATAAAAAGCAGCAATCACATCTATAGTTAGCAATATATTAAAGAGACAATTATTGAGCAATAGGCAACCATGGAGAGCTTAATACCAATAAACATAGCGCAAAAAATATTAGCGAAAATGACTGACTATAAGCAATGTATTTAGCGGGTATTACCAAGTCTTTAGGAGAATCAGGGATCCCTTTACGCTTCAGCAATCGGGTGCCATATATCCAGCCAAAGGTAGTATAGAGACCATAAGCCGCAGGTACAGTGACTGCCAACGGTGTTAGATCAATGGCGTATAGCATCACGACCGATATAAAGAACCATGATGTATCCACTAAAGAGCTGATATGAAAAAACTTAGACTTAGGTAATTTGCCACCTGTCTTTTTGAGCATCTCCCCCTCTATCCAAATTAAAACGGCGACCACAGCGCTAAGAGTAATATATATGAATTGCGGCGTTAGCCAATGAGGATAAGATATTTGCACAACAGACAACCTATAAAATATGAGAAAGAATCAATCTTTGGTATTCATAGCACAAAGATAGTCGAAAATAATAGCGCTAATTAAGTGAAAATGCGGCTAATAAATATAACAATGCCTGCCTATATTAGGCAGGTATTACCGATTTTCAACCAATACAGACCAAAGCATATGAAAATATCTGTCAATAAAAAGCCCACGCTATCAGTGATAACATGGGCTTTTTTAGACTAACTTATTACTCGATTATTAATTCCTTAATATCGAATTAGTTTTTTTCTTTATCGATGATTTTATTACCACCGATCCAAGGCATCATACCACGTAGCTTAGCGCCAGTGATTTCGATTTGATGCTCTGCGTTGTTACGACGACGAGCAGTCATTGATGGATAGTTGGTTGCACCTTCAGAAATAAACATCTTCGCGTACTCACCAGATTGAATGCGTTTTAGGGCATTACGCATGGCTTCACGTGATTGCTCATTGATCACTTCAGGACCAGTCACATATTCGCCGTATTCAGCGTTGTTACTGATTGAGTAGTTCATGTCAGCGATACCGCCTTCATACATCAAATCAACAATCAGCTTGAGCTCATGTAAGCACTCAAAGTAAGCCATTTCTGGTGCATAGCCGGCTTCAGTTAGCGTTTCAAAGCCCATTTTTACTAGCTCTACTGCGCCGCCACAAAGCACTGCTTGCTCACCAAATAGGTCAGTCTCAGTTTCATCTTTAATCGTCGTTTCGATAATACCTGAACGACCACCGCCAACACCAGCTGCATAAGATAAGGCTAGTTGCTTGGCTTGGCCTGACGCATCTTGATAGATAGCGATAAGATCTGGGATACCGCCGCCTTTAGCAAATTCTGAACGAACTGTATGACCTGGTGCTTTTGGTGCAACCATGATGACATCAAGATCACCACGTGGTACGACTTGGTTATAGTGAATCGCAAAACCATGAGCAAAGGCTAGGGTCGCACCCTCTTTGATGTTTGGTTCAATCACATCGTTATAAAGCTCTTTTTGGAACTCATCAGGGGTCAAGATCATGATTACATCAGCGGCTTTTACGGCTTCTTCTACTTCAGCTACTTTTAGGCCAGCATTTTCAGCTTTTTTCCATGAGCCTGAGTTAGCACGTAGGCCAACAGTCACATCGACGTCTGAATCTTGTAGGTTAAGCGCGTGCGCATGGCCTTGTGAACCGTAACCGATAATGGCAACTTTTTTACCTTGAATAATTGATAGATCACAATCTTTGTCATAAAAAACGTTCATAAATAGAGTCCTTGTCTTCAATCATGGCTTGCCATGGATAGTAAACGCTTATGCTGTAGCCAATATAATAACTAAGATAAGCGCTTTGTTGATTTAGATAAATAATTTTTAATTAGAATACATCTTGATTAAAACAGGTCGTAATGAGTACTAAATGCTGAGCGTTTTTTCGCCGCGAGCAATACCGATAACTCCCGAACGAACTACTTCCATAATACGATCACGTCCAAGCACATCAATGAAGCCATCAAGCTTGGCTTTGTCACCAACGATTTGAATCGTGTATAGGTTGGCATTCACATCGACAATTTGTGCACGGAAAATATCTGCGCTGCGTTTTATCTCTTCACGTACACCGCCAGTCGCCCGTACTTTGATCAGCATCAATTCACGCTCAACGTGTACGTTCTCTGTTAGATTATGCACTTTAACCACTTCAATCAATTTATGCAATTGTTTGGTGATTTGTTCAATTCTTTCCGGTGAAGTAATGGTCGTCAACGTTAGGCGTGAAATACTTGGGTCATCGGTTGGCGCAACGTTTAGGGTCTCGATGTTATAACCGCGTTGAGAAAACAGTCCAACCAATCGCGACAACGAACCCGCTTCGTTTTCCATTAATACCGAAATCAGATGTTGTTGTTGCATTAGGTACGCTCCCCTTTTGATAACCACATGTCACGCATCGTCTGCCCAGCGATTTGCATCGGATATACATGCTCATTACGATCGACATAAACGTCAATAAATACCAATTTATCTTTTATTGCCATAGCTTCTGCCAATTGTGCTTCCATCGTCTCAGGATCGGTAATTTTGATACCAACATGACCGTAGCTTTCAGCAAGTTTGACAAAATCTGGTAATGAATTCATATAAGACTGCGCATGACGACCTTCATATAGCATATCTTGCCACTGCTTCACCATACCAAGTTGGGCGTTATTTAAGTTTAAAATTTTGACAGGCAGATTATATTGCAGACAGGTTGAGAGCTCTTGGATATTCATCTGAATAGAGCCTTCACCGGTAATACAAACAACATCGCGCTCAGGATTGGCAAGTTTTGCCGCCATCGCATAAGGCAGACCAACGCCCATCGTACCTAAACCACCGGAGTTCAGCCATTGACCCGGCTCATTATAAGTATAATAAAGCGCCGCAAACATCTGATGCTGACCAACGTCACTGGTGATGATGGCTTGACTATTGGTCACTTTATCTAAGGCTTGTACGACTGCTTGCGGCTTAATACCATGCTCAGTGCTGGTGTCATAGCGTAGACCATGACGCTTACGCCACTCATTAATCTGTGACCACCAATCAAGCAATGCATGTTGCTCAAGCGCTTTATCAGTACCGATAATCTCTAGCATATCCGTCAATACTGACTTTACATCACCTACGATAGGAATATGGGCAAAAACAGTTTTTGAGATAGAGGTTGGATCGATATCAATATGGATAATGGTCGCATTAGGACAGAACTTTTTGACGTTATTGGTGACGCGATCATCAAAACGTGCGCCAACTGCTAATATAACATCCGCATGATGCATGGTCATATTGGCTTCATAAGTGCCATGCATACCAAGCATACCCAAGAACTGCTCATCAGAGCCTGGGAAAGTTCCAAGACCCATCAAGGTATTGGTCACTGGTAAATTCAAGCGATGAGCAAGATCAGTCAGTTCAGCGTGTGCTTTGCTCCAAATGACACCGCCGCCTGCATATACCACAGGACGTTTGGCTGCCAACAAAGTCTCAACGGCTTTTTTGATCTGACCACTATGACCTTTTAATGACGGCTGATATGAGCGTATAAACACCTCTTTTGGGTATTCATAAGCAAATTTTTCGCTCGGCGCTGTCATATCTTTTGGTATATCAATGACAACCGGACCTGGACGTCCAGACTGTGCGATATAAAAGGCTTTTTTGACAATCATTGGAATTTCGCTTGCATGGCGAACTTGAAAACTGTGCTTCACGATAGGGCGCGATACGCCAATCATATCAGTTTCTTGGAACGCATCTTCACCGATTAAACTGCTAGGTACCTGACCTGCGATGATCACCATCGGTACAGAGTCCATAAAGGCTGTTGCGATAGCCGTCACGGTGTTGGTAGCACCAGGACCTGAAGTTGCTAGCACCACACCGGTATTGCCAGTCACACGCGAATAAGCATCTGCCATGTGACCTGCTGCTTGCTCATGACGAACCAAAATGTGCTCAACATTGTCTTGTTGAAATAAGGCATCATAAATATGAAGTACGGCTCCACCTGGATAGCCAAAGATATATTTGACACCTTCATCTGTTAGTGATTGCACCAACATCTCAGCACCAGATAGCATGACAGGCTCATTGCTGCCTTCAGCAAGCCGTTGCTGTTTTTCTTCGAAATTTTTGGCAGCATGACCCGTTTGGGTATGTCCAGTCATATTCGGACTTTGCGTGGTTTGCGTCACTGTCGTCACCCTTTTTTGTGGCAAGAATATGTGCCCGCTACGTCTAAGTTACGCTGTACGATAAGACAGCATACTACTCAAACATAGCAATATATTTAAGGTCAGCTTTGCGACAGGATTTTATCGATATACAGTGACAAGATGCGAGTGCACCTATATAAGAAGCTTATTATTTACCATGAATATGAGCTTACGCTGATTATAAACAGACAGAATTAGCGTTATAAAACACATCTTAAAACCAGTCATAGGTTATCTGATGGCAAAATTTTATAACCAGTCATATTATAAAAATCCAGTGAATAGATATAAATAACTAAATCACTTTCCATTTCTATAACAGCAAAATCTTAAGAAACACAGTAATAATAAGTTTATCTTAGTCATTGTAGACAGATAAGTCCGGAGACAATAAATATAGATTTGAATAGCATGGTTGCAACTGCTATTTGTTTTATATCATTGTCACAAAGATAATAAGGCTGAGCAAGCTACCGATAAGCAACCCGTCGTCCTTATTCTCAAGTGCCACGGCAATATCATAAAAGCCGCTCACTGACCAATCAACTGCTATTATATTCGATGGTTTGCGAGCTATTGTCAAGAAAAATTTCTAAACCCCATCCCCAACTATTGGTTATTAAACAATGTGCATTCATAAGTATTGTTTGCTAGAATCAAGCAATTATGTATTTATATTGTTATCGATTCTATTAACCCTTATCCTTAACTGAACGATACCTGCGTTTTTTATCCATTAAGAGGGCTGTTACCATGGCACAAGCGTCTACGATAAGCACCGCTGCCAAACTACTTGTCAGTGTCAGCATTGCGTGTATGTTCATGCTACCAATGAGCGCTAGTCATGCTGTTCAGGTGTACAAGTCTATTGGCGCACACGGCGAAGTCAAATATAGCCAACACGCACCAAAAAATGGTAAAAATATCGAGGTTATCGAGTTTCGCAGTGACGGTAGACAAACCAATGCTGGACAATTCGCAGGTAAAACCGAAGCCAATCAAAGTGCGCCGCAAAGCGCAGAAGAACAGCGCGTTGCCCAATTAGAAGCACGCATTAAAGAGCAAGAAGCCCAAGCGAATGCGCAGCGTTGTCAATCGTTACGCAATAATTTAACCAATCTAAATGTGGGCGGACGTATTTATGAGATGGATGCCAGTGGCAAACGTCAATATCTAGATGGTCGTGAGATTGAGCTTAAGCGTGAACGTGTTCAACAAGCGATTACCCAGTATTGTAGTTAATCTGCAATTTAGTGCTTAAACTCCTTTAGCTCAGGTTAAATCAAATAGTTAAAGGCTATCTGTTATGAAGTGCATCACATGACGGATAGCCGCAGGCATGTCCTGAGCTTGCAGACCTCGCTCACCTATGATTAGCGAGTGATCGCTAAGCGTTTGACTGACTAAAACATCGCCTGCTAATCCATGAATCACCACCGCTTGCCGTAAGCTGCGCTGTCCGCTTTCTAAATCTTCCTGTGCCAATAATCCAGCAACTACGCCTGCGAGTACATCACCCATACCAGCGGTCGCCATGCCAGCGTTGCCCACACCGCACACATAAACATGCGTTTGCCCTGATTGTTCCTCTAATACCAATGAACCTACCCCCTTGAGCACCCAATCACCGCCGTAAATTGCTGCACACTCTGTTATTGCAGCCAATCTATCATTTTCTATCTCGTTTATCTTTTTATTTAATAACCTAGCAGCTTCACCACTATGCGGCGTCAAACACACCTGATAAGTCATACTATGTGTTTTCAGCGCGGCTATAAGCTGATGATTTTCCCGATATAATGAAGCCAAATGATAAAGACCATCGGCATCAATGATTATTGGCTTACCTGCTGCTACCACAGCCTGCAGATATTCAGTAAATATCAATTTTGATTTGTCGTCACGACCTAGCCCCATGCCAATAGCAATCACACTCCCTTCTTGAATAAGGCGTTTGACTCCTTTGGTATCATGCAGATCCATACTCATGGCATCTGGAAGTGAAGTTAATAATGCCCCATGGAATGCCTTGTGACAGGCAACTGTGATTTTACCAGTGCCTGCTGCCATCGCGCTCGATGCCGATAATATGGCAGCGCCGCCCATACCTTGTGAGCCATCGATACGGTTACCACCGATGACCAATACATGCCCATAGGTGCCTTTATAACTGTTTTGACAACGAGGCTTTAAAGAATGAGCAGAAGTAATGAGTGTCGCAACAGGTACTAGCTTCTCATTATTTACCTGATAAGGTATCAGCGGTATGTCAATCACTGCGCCGCTATAATCGAGCCCGTCTTTGGTATGCAGACCAAATTTGCGGGCAATCAAACATAAGGTCACATCTGCCTTTATCGCTACACGATCAAATACTTGACCAGTAGAGGTAACCAAGCCACTTGGGGTATCAACCGCGATAACCAATGCTTGGGTATCCTCTGCTGCTTCGTTAAAAGCGCAAATTGCCTGCTGATACATATTACTCGGTGCACGATTAAATCCAATACCAAATAACGCATCGATATAAACCTCTGCTGATAAAGACCTCACGCTTGTATCGTTCGCATTATTGTCGCTACTTTTAAAACATTGATACTCACAATCAGCAGATAGTGCCAGCTGTAACGCCTTTGCCGCATCAGTAATTGGTTTTTTATTATCTTCATCAGAACTTTCTACATTATCTTTGACAACAAAATCATGTTTCTCAAAGCCAACCGCTATGATTTGTACTTGCCAGCCTCTTTGCTGTAAATAATACGCGATAAGCCACCCATCGCCGCCATTATTGCCGGTTCCGACCCAAATACTGGCACGGCGCAGACTAGTATTAGAACGAGATACTATCCCCTGCTCGGATATCTGCTTACTTAGACATTTATTTTCATAAAGCGTCTCAATATGCTGCGCTATTTGCCAAGCCGCTTGTTGCATTAGAGCAAAGCTGTTATTGCCTTGTGCGAACCATGCTTGCTCCATCGCATAGAGCTGCTCACTGCTATATAGCGCGATAGGCATGATGTTCTTCGATGAAAATTGATTTGACGCTAGCATGGCTGACCCTCGGTTATTCTTATAAGATTTGGGTGAATTTTTAACTTATTGTTAGTACAAAGTAAAATTGATGTATGTACTTGCTGCCATCAGTTTTAAGATCACTTCACTATATTTAGTCCATATAAACATAGATTTATTCAATTTGATACTTGCGCTCTTCGCTCACTGGCTTATCATATCCATATTCACATTATCATTGATCGTTAGATATGAGCAATAAATCTCAAGCAACCTTGCCAGCGCAGCTGTCATCAGTACCTAATAGCACCTCTGCTAAGAAGATTACTATCAATAACAAGCATGATTTTGCCACGACGGCAGATATTAAACGCTGGATTAAAGAAGAAGCACAATCCCTAGGGTTTGCAGATTGTGGCTTTTTATCTGTACATCATCCGCTGTTTGTTAAGCAGACTGAACAGTTAAAACAATGGTTAGCAAAAGGCTATGAAGCCCAATTACAGTTTATGCACAGTAATCATCATCTACGTGCTCACCCTGAGCAGTTGGTAGAAGGCGCAAAAACCATTCTCAGTGTGCGCATGGATTATCTTACTCAAACTCCAACACCTCGTGCTGTGGCTGACAATGATTACCCCAACCAAGGTATCATTGCCCGTTATGCTCGAGGGCGTGACTATCACAAAACCATGCGCAGTCGCCTTAAGCAATTGGCATTAAAAATAGAAGCCATGCTTCCTGAATGGCGACATCTAGATATTGGTGCTGATACTGACTTTATTTTTAGACCTTTTAGTGACTCAGCGCCTATTTTTGAGCGACCGATCGCCGATGCTGCAGGTCTTGGCTGGACAGGTAAACATACACTATTAATAAACAAACAGGCAGGCTCATTCTTTGTGCTCGGAGAGCTGTTTATGAGCCTTGAATTACCCGATGATGAACCAGTCAAAGAGCATTGTGGCAGTTGCAGCGCCTGTATTGATATCTGTCCCACTCAAGCCATCGTCGCGCCTTATGAGCTTAATGCGTCAGCCTGCATCTCTTATCTTACGATTGAACATAACGGCTTTATTGATGAAAAATACCGCCGCGCTATTGGCAATCGTATCTTCGGTTGCGATGACTGTCAGCTGATTTGTCCATGGAACCGATATGCCAATCTTACGCCAGTAGAGGATTT
>NZ_DATIRM010000119.1:0-36611 GCF_035469765.1 Psychrobacter sp. | reverse complement strand
GGCTGATGCTTTTATCTGCAAGCAACGGATTTTAGCTTTTAGTGGAAAAGCCACTAGTAACAATAGCAATATATGGTTATATTAAGGGTTAGAAATTGGTTTGATAAGTTATAGAGGTGAGCCATTTTATGTGCTTCCTTCAATGATGAGATCGACGATCTAGAGCTTCAGCCACAACAAGGCATTCGCTAGTGAATAAAAATTATTTGATGTTTTTTGACTATGATAAAAGATATGATTTTTGGACGTAAACTAAAGTTTTGATGGTCGTAGTTTATAGGTTTTGTTAACGATTATAAGCTATAGTATAGGAAGCTGCAGGTTTAATAGTATACTGTGCTGCGAAGTTTATAACAGCTATACGAACAGCAATGGCACTGTTTTATGGTGCTATTCATTTTACTGCTCTTATTTTGACTACTTTTAAATGAGATGTATTAGAGGATATAACAATGACAACGAATGATGATGACAACACCCCCCGAATTTTGATTGTTGAGGACGATGAGCGTCTGGCCATGTTGACCCAAGATTATTTGGTCAAGAACGGTCTAGAAGTGGCGATTGAAACAGATGGTAATCGTGCCATTCGTCGTATTGTCAATGAGCAGCCAGATTTGGTCGTACTTGATGTCATGCTTCCAGGTAGCGATGGCTTGACGGTCTGCCGTGAAGTCCGTCCACATTACCAAAACCCTATCTTGATGCTGACTGCGCGCACCGAAGACATGGATCAAGTATTGGGTCTTGAGATGGGTGCGGATGACTATGTTGCTAAGCCTGCTCAGCCGCGTGTTTTATTAGCGCGTATTCGCGCTTTATTACGTCGCTCAGAAAATGTCCCATCAGAAGATGTGCCGCAGCGCTTAGAGTTTGGTGAATTAGTCATCGATAATGGTGGTCGTTCAGTGAATTTAGGTGATGAGTTGGTTGATTTCACCAGTGCTGAATATGATCTACTATGGTTACTTGCTTCTAATGCTGGACGTATCTTGTCACGTGAAGATATCTTTGAGCGCCTACGTGGTATCGAATATGACGGTCAGGATCGCTCTATTGATGTACGTATCTCACGTATCCGTCCAAAAATCGGCGATGATCCAGAAAATCCAAAACGTATCAAAACTGTCCGTAGCAAGGGCTATCTGTTTGTAAAAGAAGGCAACTAATAGCCTATTTCTGCTGTCAGCCCTTAACGTTTATCGTTATTTGATAAAAAACCAGCGTAAAGCTGGTTTTTTATGGTTTAAACTTTAAGTTTTTAACCTTAATTACTACGTTATGTGGTTTAATTAAGCGATAATTTTATATCCAGTTTAATCACCATTTGGTAAATAACGTAGCAAATATTATCCTATATTCGTTAGGATAGGCATCCTTCTATCCATAACTTTTATTCATCAGGTTGGTCACAGCACGTATGTCATTAGTTTCTTCTCTTAAACACAGTATTTTTGTTCGTATTTATGCAGGTCTATTGATAGTCTGCTTATGTGTGGCTTTATTTGCCCAATTATTGATGGATACGATCAATAAGGAGCGTGTGCAATCTTATCGCGAAAATATGGCGACCGGAGCGTTTCATATCGTAAGTGAGGGCTTAGCTCATCAAGAAAATGAAGCGCAACGTGATTATTGGCTGTCTGATGCCAGCAGTTTGTTTGGTTCAGAGTTTAAGATTGTTCCTATCAATGAGATTGACTTTACTGCCAGTGAGCTGCGCCGTTTTGAAAAAGAAAACACGGTCGTTCGCTATTTTAGTCAGCCAACCTATGCTGATGTCTATTATCGTTTGCCAGACAATCAAGGTGTCTTGACTGCTCGTATATCGCAAGTGACTGAACAGCAAGTCAGAGCCATTGCCATATTTTTGCTAGATGATTTGTCTTATTATATTACCTTGTCCGATAAACGCACACGTTTGGCGCAGTTAGAAGAAAAATTCTCGTTCCCTTTAGCATTTAAAGCGGTAACTGCGCTCGATTTAGATCCTGATCAGATGGCACGCTTGCGCCGTGATGAAGTGGTGATCTTGTTGCAAGATACCAATACCAGCACAAAAAACTCATCTATCAAAGTGATTGTACCGTCTGAAATTAGTGATATGGCAATTTTGATCGGTCCAGTACCTTTATTTAATTGGTTCCCACTAAACTTGATTGTCAGTATGATTCTGATTAGCATGTTTTTAATCAGTTTGGGTGTGTATGCACTAATTTTCCCACTCGAACGTAAGCTACAACTGATTCAAGTCGGTGTTAATGAGGTCAGTAAGGGCAATTTAGACAGTCAAGTACAGGTTATTGGTCAAGATGAAATTGCTCGTTTGGCCGCGACTTTTAATGCTATGACCTCTCATATTAAGCGTCTGATTGAGTCGCAGCGCGAGTTGACACGTGCGGTGTCACATGAGCTTCGTACACCGGTGGCTCGTATTCGATTTGCGGTAGATCTGCTGGCTGATACTGATGACGAAGACTCACGCTTTATGCAGCGTGACTATATCGATGAAGATATTGAGTCGCTTAATGGGCTGATTGATGAGATGTTGACCTATGCTAAGCTTGAAGAAGGCTCGCCAAAACTAGATTTGGAGCCAGTCAATCTTCGAGATTTACTTGAGCAGATTGAGCGTGAAACCAATGCCTTGGGCAAACCGATTAAAATTGTTACTAAGCTGCCAAATGCTAAAGTAGAGGCGATAGCAGATAGACGCTATTTACACCGTGTGATTCAGAATTTGGCTGGTAATGCTTTACGCTATGCAGAGAGCACTATTATCATCAGTGCTGGAGTAAAAAAGGGCAATGCCTTCGTCAGTGTTGAAGATGATGGTCATGGTATTCCAGAAGCTGATCGAGAAAAAGTCTTTATTCCATTCTCGCGCTTGGATGACAGTCGCACGCGTGCGTCAGGTGGCTATGGTTTGGGCTTGTCTATCGTGTCTCGTATTGCTTTTTGGTTTAATGGTCGTATGAAGGTGGATGAGAGCCGTGATCTTGGCGGCGCGCGCTTTGTGATGACATGGCCTATCAAGCCATTGACACAAATCCTTGCAGCTGATGAATTGACGCAAGAAAAGAGCGAACGTGATTTTGATGCTTAAGCACCGTTGATATATTCTTTAATGGAGGAGGGCATAAGATGCCGTATTTATTTGGGGTTTTAGTGGTATTAAATGCTGTAATGCTAGGATATTATTTATTCTTACAGCAGCCAAGTGCCACTCAGACGCTAAAAGCGGCACAGGATGAGATTACCCAGCCTCTAGCGTTCGCTAACAGTGCTGAGTATATTCCACCTGTCATCGGTAGTAAGGAATAAGTATTATAACGTGAGCAATTTCTTATTTTTTAAAAACAACGATAGCTCATTGTTGCTTTTTTAGTATTATTGATTGGCACTATTCAATAACGGGCTTTGTAGCGGGATTAATATCCACAGGCTGTTCTCCGGTAACTTTGGAGATAAGCGGAATTCGAATACAGACCTGTAGACCACCATCTGGATGGTTGATAGCCTCAACTGTTCCATGATGTAAGCGTGCGATACGGTCGACAATTGCTAAGCCAAGACCACTGCCTTGAGTGGTACGCGCTGACTCGCCACGCTCAAAAGGCTGCATAACGCGCTCAAGTTGGTCTTCTGCCACCCCGCTACCACAGTCTCGCACACATATAACTAATTGCTCTTTTGCTTCTTTATTGACCGTATTCTCAGTCACGACGTCGCTGTACTCTATCACCTCTTTTTCTACAAAGGTTGGCATGACAACAGCGGAAAGATAAATAGGCGGCTCACCATAACGCTTGGCATTATTGACTAGATTGATAATCAAGCGTTTAATCGACATTGGGCGTACGGGCACAAGCTTGCTACATTCTGACTGATAAATAAACTCTAAGGGCGCAAACTGCACCATAATTTCATTAAATATGGTATCCAAATTGGTGAGGCGTACAGGCTCATCGGAGCCATCTTTCATAAATGAGATAAATTGCTCTAAAATCGCATCCATATCTTCAATATCGTAAATCAACCCTTCACGAAAAAAATCATCTGGCAGCATCTCAGCGGTCAGTCGCATACGAGTTAACGGCGTACGCAAATCGTGTGAGATACCCGCTAGCATAATCGTACGCTCTTTTTGTGCTTGGTTAAGCGTGGTAAACAGACGGTTAAAAGCCATGTTTACTTGGCGAATTTCGGTAGGACCATGACGGGTCGGTAGCGTTGTCGCATGACCTAAGCTGATATAATTGGTGGCAGCTCGTTGCAGGTAACGCAGGGGACGATTTAACTGACGCGCCAATAAAATAATCGTCAGCAGTGTCAAAATTGGTAGTCCAAATAAAAACAATATTAATAAAGTTGGGCTGTACTGCGAATAATAGACCACCGGTTCGCGTATCCAAAAACTGCTATCACGACTGTCTTGTACCCAAAGCTGCGGAGTCGGTTTAAACTTAAAATACACTTCAACTGGTCGTCCTAACTGTGCACCAATTTCACGTTGCAATACATCCGTAAAAACACTAACAAAAGCTTTGTCAGCAACTTCTGGAAAGTCGCTTGGATTATCCACCACTACTACATGTGAGTGCTGATAAATCCACTGCCGGACTTCAGGATTGTCCCGCCAGTCTCGATTGGCGCTGTTCATCAGCCTTAATTCGCTGGTCAAATAGCGCGCATGGCTTTTGAGCTCTGGTAAATATAGACTGCGCCAAAAAAATAAAATAGACACCCCAACGCTGATGAGAACAATAAAAGCCACCATTAAAGTGGTCAGCAGACTATTAGAGTAAGAGCGGGGTAACCAGCTTTTATGAGGCAATGGTGGGTTTGGCGTGGTCATAGGAGTCCAAGGTAGTGTGATGCGGCGATAAATATGACTACTAGAATAGCATAATCGACTAATGACGCTGCTAGCTTTCATCGCCAACGCTGGCAATATCATCCGCTCAAGATAAAGGCATATGATAGAGAAGTAGCCATCATATTAGCAGCGTGAATGATGAATCTTATTTACAGTCATAACGATTTAAGCTATTGTTAATAAATAATTAAATAAGCACAGTTTATGTTTTCAATAAAATAAGACTGTGGTATAATTATGCCCTTTTTGGTATACCTGCGAAAGAGAGAATTCACATGGTTGTTATTCGTTTAGCACGGGGCGGTGCCAAGAAACGCCCATTTTATCAAGTAGTTGTTGCTGATCAACGCCGCGCGCGTGACGGTCGCTATATTGAAAACATCGGCTTTTTTAACCCACTCGCTAAAGATTCTGAAGAAGCAGTGCGCTTGAACATGGAAGCGTATAATGCGTGGGTCGCAAAAGGTGCACAACCTTCTGATCGCGTTGCTTCATTAGCAAAAGCTTATAATAAGTCTGCTGCTCAAACTGAAGCTACTGCTTAAGTTTTGGCTGCAACATACTGATAGCGCATTTGCTGCGTCAATCAGTTGGCTTAAGAATACCTAGCGTAACTGGTCTAACCAGGGTACGCCATTAACTGTTTATCGCTTTTGACTACGTTTATCGTTTTTAATGGCTTTTTATTTATCATCGCTGTTTTCATCATTGTTAGGTTAGCTGTTATGTCTTCTGCTCCAAACGCTAGTGCCCTTATGAAAATTGGTCAGCTCAAAAAGCCTTATG
Source organism: Psychrobacter sp. (assembly GCF_035469765.1). Taxonomy (GTDB): domain Bacteria; phylum Pseudomonadota; class Gammaproteobacteria; order Pseudomonadales; family Moraxellaceae; genus Psychrobacter. Next base: position 30,946 of record NZ_DATIRM010000119.1, on the reverse strand, counting down.
GCATCAAAGGTTGGCTTTGGGTATTTAGTGAAACAGACGATCGTCCGGCGATATTTGACATCAAGCCTTGGTGGATGAAAACCGCTACCGGTATGAAACCTTTGACAGTAAAGGCTTGGCGTGAGCAAGGCACAGGAATTGTGGCTCAGTTTGAGCAGATTCCTGATCGCAATGTTGCTGAGACCATGAACGGGGTAACTCTTTGGGTCGAGCAAGACATCTTGCCAGAACCTGCTGAAGATGAATACTACTGGTCGGATTTGGTCACTCTGCGCGTTATTAACGAGCAGGCTGAGTATCTAGGCGATATTACTGAGATGTTTGAGACTGGCGCCCACGCGATCATGCGGGTTGCGGCAACTTCAGACAGCTTGGATAAAGAAGAACGTCTGATTCCATGGCACAAGCAAACTGTAGTGAAGGTCGATCTGACTGAAAAAACAGTGCTGGTGGCATGGCCAAGTGATTATTGATAATAGTTTTAACTTTGCGGTTAAGCTTTATCAGTAATAACACCGATTTATTTAGCCAATATTAGCCACTGCGCAAGTAGACATTCGATGTATTTTGCCGTTATTAGTATTTTTCCTGAGATGTTTGCTACGATTCGTGAGTTTGGAATCACAGGTCGGGCAGTCACTCAGAAGAAAGTGACGATTGAATGCATTAACCCGCGTGATTATACCAGTGATAATTATCGCCGTATTGATGAACGTCCGTATGGTGGCGGTCCTGGCATGGTGATGATGGCTGAGCCATTATCACAAGCAATTGAGAATGCGCGCCTGCGAGCCAGTCAGCATGGTTGCCGTGTCGACAAAGCGCATTGTCCGGTGATTTATATGTCACCACAAGGACAGACGCTGAGCGAAAGTAGTGTGGTTGATATGACTGAGTATGACGGCATGATTATATTATGTGGTCGTTACGAAGGCATTGATGAGCGCTTACTGTCGCAATATGTCGATATGGAGATATCGCTTGGTGATTACGTGCTTACCGGTGGTGAGCTACCAGCAATGGTGCTAATGGATAGTGTGATACGTCGTTTGCCGGATATTATGGGCGACGACAAGTCAGCTGAGCAAGACTCGTTTGTCGATGGCTTGCTTGATTGTCCACACTATACTAAGCCGCATGAGTTTGCGGGTATGGCAGTGCCTGAAGTGTTACTTTCAGGTCATCATGCCAATATCGCTCAGTGGCGCTTTCGTCAGCAAGTCGAACGTACGCAAACGCGGCGTCCTGACTTATGGCAAGCGTTTACGCCGACGGTAGAGCAAGCAAAATGGCTAAAAGCATTGGCAAAAGCAGATAAAAAACAGCGTTGATAGCGGTTAAAAAGATAAGCAGTTAAGTAATAAAATTTTGAGCAACAACAAAACGAGTCATAGCATAATGGCCGTTTGTCATAACCCACTTACGTTGTGTCTCATTAAAAAGATACGATCCATTATTACAAACAGGTGATATGCGTCAAGCCTCTATTATCTAATGTGAGGAGATAACTCTCATGAGCAACAAGCATCCATTGGTTCAGGTCATCGAAAATGCTCAATTGATTGAGCGCCCAAGCTTTGCACCCGGCGATACCGTTGTGGTTCAAGTAAAAGTACGTGAAGGTGAGCGTGAGCGTTTACAGGCTTTTGAAGGCGTTGTAATTGCTAAGCGTAACCGCGGTTTAAACTCAGCGTTTACCGTACGTAAAATCTCAAGCGGCGTTGGTGTTGAGCGTGCATTCCAATTGCATTCACCAATCATCGATAGCATTGAAGTGAAACGCCGTGGTGCTGTTCGCCGTGCGAAACTATACTACTTACGTGAGCGCTCTGGTAAATCAGCACGTATCCGCGAGAAGCTTGCTCCGCGTGCACCTAAAGTTGTTAAGCCAAAAGCTAACGCTTAGATTATATCCAGTATCTGGTTTTAAGCATTGTGCTTAATATCGCTTTATTGCCAAGCCGTTATTATGCGATTCGGTAATAAAGAAGCAGATACAAGCCCTTATTCATAGGTTTATCATATAAATAAGCGGGTCATACCAAAAAAGACAAAACCCCAATCTGTGCGTATGCCAGATTGGGGTTTTTGTTTGTATTACTTTAAATTATAAAACGCTTTAATTAATGCGCTTTAAATCGAAAATTTAAATGACAGCTTTAAAAGTTGCCTTTAATCCTCAAAATTTTCAATACGGCTATTTTGGTCTTTAGATTTGCTGTACTTACGCAGACGTATGTATAGCGTCTTGGTGACGATAGCGATCGTCTTTTGCTGATCGTCGACGATATCTACTTGGTATTCGCGAAAGACGGGTTCACCCTCTTTTGCTAACTCTTGAATGGTCTTGATTTCATTGCTAGGAATTTTCATGCGGGCGGTCACTTTGCTATTGCCCGGCGCGATAAATTCAATATGTGAGCTTTTATCCCAAACGACATAGCTGCTACCCAGCTGGTGCATGAGCATGAGCATATAGAAGGGATCAACCATTGAATATAAGCTGCCCCCAAACTGCGTACCGACGATATTTTTATTGAGACTATTGAGTCCCATGCTCACTACGCATAGGCCTTGGTCAAGATTGATATGCTCAATCTTGATGCCGGCACCTATATATGGTGCGTAGGTATTGATACGCAGCTTAAGCAAATAAGGCGTCAGCAATGGCATGATATTTTTTTTGGCGTTACGTTTTAGCATTTCAAGATTTTTGGGCAGTAAACTCATCAATATTTCCTATTGGTTTTCCGGTTTTGCTGATCTTATTATATGGGTTGTTCTTATTATATGAAGTCGACCTTACGGCAGTGCTTGCCGCTTTCAAATGCGTGTTATAAAAAAATGAGCCGTAAAAAGATATTTATCATAGTGAAAAATACCCAAGCTCACCAGCTTTAAAGCGTAACAAAAGCAAAATGAGTATGATAACGCGTATTCTTGAAATAGATTCATTACCTTTTTATAAGTGTTACGCGGTAAGCCATAATAAATTTTTTCATAACGATACGTATGGTATCTTTTAATATATAAAGCCTCGCATTATCCTTATCGATGCCTTACAATAGCCGCAATTTTGTTTTGGGCATCTCTATGTATCATCTGATAGGGTAGTAGAGCCGCTCAAACCTTAGTCGACATAAGGAAATGTGATGAGTGGTACACAGCTTCCCGCCTCAGGGTCCAATACGCAACACCCAACCCCTTCTGATAACGATTTGCAAGATAGCTATGTAGATTTACATAAGCCCAGTTCAAGTTTTAAAAATCGTAATGCTTACCTCAATCATGAATTACAAATCATGCAGCCGAAGCGTTGGCGTGCCAATCTGCCGTTCCGCGATTATCGTTTTGAGTATGAAGATACTATCCCAGCGATGGCAGCAACCATTGGTAAAGTGGTAATGGTGGGCGCCATCGCGGCAACTTTTGCAGGGCCGCTTGGTTTGGGTGATGCGTTTATCTTAGAAAACGTCCGTTATGAGTTATTGATTGTTTCGTTCTTCATTATCTTGTTTTCAGGATTCTTACTACCAACAGCCAATCTTGCTGGTACTCACGGGCCACTTATTCCACTGATTCCCATTGTGGTTGCTGCAGGTGGGCATCCAATGGCTTTTGGCCTAATGATTGGTGCTTTTGGTCTACTGCTTGCTATTAGTAAAGGGGGTAGCTTACTTGCCAATTTAACCAGTAAAGGTGTGTGCGGTGGTCTTTTGATTTACTTGGGCTTTATCGGTACCACTTCACAGGTCAAGAACCTCTTTGCTTGGGCAGAAGGGATTGGCATGTCGCACATTGCTTTCTTTATTATTCTGGCGACTATCCTGCTATATGCATTACTTGAACACTGGCAAAAACGCTGGCTTGCGGTTCCGCTCAGCTGTTTTTTAGGTGGCGGTCTCGCATTTGCATTAGGCGCACCTTTTGCGTTTAAAACTGCACCAGGTCTACCGCATATGAACCCGATGTATTGGTGGGGTGAGAACACAGGTTGGATGTTAGGGCTACCAACGGTTGAAAGCTTTATCGTAGTACTACCGTTTGCTATTTTGGCGGTTGCTATGTGGTCACCAGACTTTTTGGGTCATCAAGTATTCCAAAAAATTAGCTATCCCAAACGTACTGAGCGCGTGCTGATGGATATCGATGACACCATGACCAGTGCTTCATTTCGTCAGGTAGTCGGATCTGTGTTGGGCGGTGCGAACTTTGCATCATCTTGGGGAACGTATATTGTTCCTGCGGCGATTGCTAAGCGTCCGATTCCTGCAGGTGCTTTATTGACGGCTCTATTCTGTATCATCGCAGGTGTTTGGGGCTATCCGATGGATTTGGCCATTTGGCAACCAGTGATGTGCGTGGCATTGATTGTGGGTGTGTTTATCCCACTATTAGAGGCTGGCATGGAGATGACCCGCGAAGGTAAAACCACGCAGTCTGCTGCTATTGTGGTGTTTGCTTCTGCATTGGTTAACCCAGCCTTTGGTTGGTCGCTCACGTTATTGCTTGATAACTTGGGCTTGATTGGCTCTAAAGAACGTAGTGCCAATTTGACTAAAATGAGCCGTTGGATTATTCCGGTAATTACTTTTGTCATATTAACCGGTGTGATGGCTATCGTCGGTATGTTGCCAGGTATTCCGGCACTATTGCCAAATTTCCGCCATTAGAGTTATTATTAAGAGTGATTATTATTTTTGCGAAAAGTCAGCCTCGGAGCTGGCTTTTTTTATGGTTATTGCTAAGCTGATAACGATTCTTGTAAAACGCGTACTATCGCCCCATAAATATCTGTATATCAGTATCTTGAGAGCAATAAATTCTATGGTTAATGTCTCCGCATCAAGTCCTGTCGACGATAAAAAATCCCGTCTAAAGCATCTCATTCAGCGCCTGCCAAATTTGCCAGGGGTGTACAAAATGCTGGGTAAAAATGGCGATATTCTATATGTTGGTAAAGCTAAGTCGCTAAAGAGTCGCGTTAACAGCTACTTTGCTAAGACGATTGACCATCCAAAAACACGGGCGCTGGTCGCGCGGATACATAATATCGAAACCATTATTACCCGTAGTGAGACCGAGGCGTTACTGCTCGAGCAAAATCTGATTAAAGAGCATCGTCCGCCTTATAACGTGCTACTGCGTGATGATAAATCCTACCTTTATGTGTTTATTTCAGCGGATAAGCCTTATCCAAGATTGGCTTATAGTCGTGGTAAAGGCAATCATCAAAAAGGTCGTTTTTTCGGTCCTTTTCCCTCAGCTCATGCCGCAAAAGAAACACTGGTGCTCATGCAAAAGATGTTTCAAATGCGTCAATGTACCAATACCTTTTTTAAACAGCGTAAGCGCCCTTGTCTTGAATATCAGATTAAGCGTTGCCGTGCGCCCTGTGTGGGCTTGGTATCAGCCGAAGAGTATGCAGAAGATGTCAGCAATACCATTCGTTTCCTAAAAGGCGATTCTAGCGATATTCATAGCGCTTTGATTGAAAAAATGGAAGCTTCTGCTGAAGAGTTAGACTTTGAAAAAGCGGTATTTTATCGCGATCAGTTGTCTATGCTGCGCGAAGTACAAGCGAAGCAAGCCGTTTATACCGTGCAAGGGGAGGCAGATGTGATTGCTATTGCCAGTCAAGCAGGCATGACCTGTGTCAACGTATTGACTGTCCGTGGTGGGCGAGTGCTAGGTGGTAAGAACTACTTCCCTGATGTGGATAGCAGTGAGCCGCTGGCTGATAATCTATCGGCATTTATTACCTCATTTTATTTTCAGGTGACAGATGACTTGCCAGCTGAAATCATGCTGAGTCATGAATTACCGGATCAGGTTGCGGTCAGTGAAGCACTGGCGAGCCATTTTGGCAGTAAAGTCGTCATTAAAACTAGCGTTCGTGAGCACCGTGCCGAATGGTTAGATTTAGCGAAGCTCAATACCAATAATGCGCTAAAAACCAAACTTGGCGATTACTTAGAGCTGCATGCGCGTTTTGGTGCGTTAAAAGATGTCTTGACTGAAGTCACGGATCGTACCATTGACCGTATCGAGTGTTTTGATATCTCGCATACGATGGGCGAGGCTACCATTGGTAGCTGTGTTGTCTTTGATCAAGGTGGTTCGCGTCGTCGTGATTATCGTCAGTATGCGATTCATGACATTGTCGGCGGCGATGATTATGCGGCGATGAAGCAAGTGCTGACACGCCGTTATAAAAAACAACCACTGCCTGATTTGCTGCTTATAGATGGCGGTAAAGGTCAACTTGGAATAGCAAAAGAAGTACTAACCGAGTTGGGTATTCTTGGCGATACTTTGCTTATTAGTGTAGCAAAAGGGGAAGGGCGAAAGGCGGGGCTTGAGGTACTGCATTTTATCGATCATGAGCCGCTTGATTTGCCTATGGACAGTAAAGCGCTGCATTTATTGATGCACATTCGTGATGAGGCGCATCGTTTTGCGATTACGGCACATCGTAAGAAGCGCGATAAGCGTCGTTCATCGTCAGTGTTAGAAGTGATTCCGGGGCTGGGTGAAAAGCGCCGCCGCGATTTACTCAATCATTTTGGCGGATTGCAGCAATTGCTTGGTGCCTCGCAGCAAGAGCTGGCAGGCGTACAAGGTATTGGACCAGTACTCGCAAAAACCGTTTATAAAGTGCTGCATGAGTAGCTTTATTTTTAACATAAAAAAAGACAACAACCATTAGGCTGTTGTCTTTTTAGTATTAGAAAATTTTAATTATTAAAAATCAAAACTCAACTGCTGATTTGGATAACTGCGGCAATGCTCGCAAACGTGTTCCCAACAATTAAATCTATATCTCCAGTACCAACGTACGTGCACAGCTTTAGGATAACCGCATTGAATGGCCATTATGACCTCCATAGTTATGATGAAAATATCACAACAATGGAGACGTAGACGTTTATTAGCATTTGCTATAAAATATATGAACCCTACCAAGGTAAATAAACTTTATGCTTCAGCTAACAATGGAGTCTAGCTCCATAGTTGTCTTATCTAAAAGTTTTTTGAGCTCAGCAATTAATTTTGCTGAGCTTTTTTAATTTTCCATATTTGGCTTCTCCTCTTAAGTTATATCTTATTAAAGTTGAATAGAAGACTAAACGACGTTAGGCTTCTACTTTATAAGTCACAAATCTAAAATCTAACGCGCTCTTTTCATCATGCATTTGCTCAGATTCTTCCGCTACTGCAAACTCACTTGGCAATTCAGGATAAAAGGCATCGCCATCAGTGATTTCAGTATCTACGTGGGTTAACTCGATACGATCCGTGTACATCAACGCATCACTAAACACGCGCTCGCCGCCAATTACCCAAATCGTATCAAGATGCGCACCATGAGCAAGGCTTGCTGCTTGTGTTAAGGCATCGTCGAAATTATGCATAACATAAGCTTTGTCACTGCCGACTAAGCCTTTTTGCTCAGCATAATCCAGCTGGGTACTGATAATAAAGCTCACACGTTTCGGCAAAAGCTTGCTGCCCATAGACTCAAACGTCTTGCGACCCATAATGACGATACCTTGTATCGCGCCATCATTTGGTTTGGTCGTCATCTTTTTAAAATGCTGCAAATCAGCTGAGATATGCCACGGTAGAGCATTTCCTTTGCCGATACAGCGATTGCTACTAATAGCTGCGATTTGGGCAACTTCGGTGTTAGCATAGCTCATAAATTATCCTTTGCTAATTTTTAAATATGGTTTGAAACAGACGCTATACTGCAACTTGCGCTTTAATCGCTGGGTGCGACTCATAGCCATCGACGCTGATATCATCGTATTTGAAATCAAAGATATCTTTCACATCAGGGTTAAGCGCTAATGTTGGTAGCGTATAAAGCTCACGAGTTAGCTGCAGCTCCACTTGCTCACGGTGGTTTTGATAAATATGGCAATCGCCACCGGTCCAAATAAATTCACCGATTTCTAAGTGACAAACTTGTGCCACCATATGGGTCAACATGGCATAGCTTGCGATATTAAAAGGTACGCCCAGAAATAAATCCGCTGAGCGCTGATAGAGTTGGCAGGAGAGCTTATTGTCCGCGACAAAAAACTGAAACATCGTATGACAAGGTGGCAAAGCAACTTGATCTGCTTCACTTGGATTCCAGCCAGAAACAATCAAGCGCCGCGAGTTAGGATTAGTCTTTATTTGCTCAACCACTTGTGCGATTTGATCGACACCATCAGCATGATAAGCACCGTCATCAGCTTTAGTAGCACCATAATTACGCCATTGGTGACCATAAATAGGACCTAAGTCGCCAGCAGGACGATTAAAGCGTGCGGTTTGCTCGCTAGTTGCCCATTCATTCCAAATGCGTACGCCGTTTTGTTGTAAATAATCGACGTGGGTACTGCCACTTAAAAACCATAGAAGCTCATAAGTGATGGATTTAAGATGAACTTTTTTGGTGGTTAATAAGGGAAAACCATCGGCTAAATTAAAACGTAGCTGCGCGCCAAAATGGCTAAGCGTACCGGTTCCAGTGCGGTCGCCTTTTTCAGTGCCTTCACTCATGACAAGGCGAAGCAGGTCTAAATAGGCTTGCTCGTTTTTAACTATAGAGCTGTTCATGGTCATAAAATTACTCTTTGCGCTTTAAAGTGTCTCATCAAAATCATGCTTAACAGGTGTCCGATAAACGTACAGTTTAATAAGCTGCTTGCTTACCCCAATCATAAATACCACGCTTATAAGCATAAATCAGCATAATCAAGCCGGCAATAATCATCGGTGCGCTTAATAGTTGACCTTTGGTCATCCAACCTAATAGGATAAATCCTTGATCAACGTCTGGCTGGCGGAAGAATTCGATGATAAAGCGGCTGATACCATAACCTAGTAAGAACACAGCAGAGGCTGCCATACGTGGACGCGGCTTTGATGAATACCACCATAAGAAGATAAATAGTAGCAGACCTTCGGCAAAAGCTTCATATAGCTGTGATGGGTGACGAGGCAGCACATACTGACCATTGACCTCAATCATCAACTCTTGCAATTGTGGATTACTCTGTAATTGCTCCATATCAAAGGCAGCGGCTTGCGGAAAATAAGTCAGCCAGTTATAGCCACCGTCTGATACGCGTCCCCATAACTCGCCATTAATATAGTTACCAATGCGACCAAATAGTAAACCGGTTGGTACACAAGGCACGATAAAATCGAATACTTGGAAGGCTGTTTTTTTATATTTACGAGCAAAAAACCACATGCCTACCATGACACCGATAAAGCCACCATGGAAAGACATGCCACCTTCCCAAACTTTTAATAAATAAGCAGGGTTTTGTAGTAGCTCGCCAAACTGATAAAACAGCACATAGCCAATACGACCGCCTAAAATCACACCAAGCGCACCATAAAATACCAAATCAGACACCATATCGGTGGTCCAATTGTCACGTTTGCTGCTGCGATACCAAGCTAGACCAAAAGCGGCAGCAAATGCTAGCAAATACATCAAGCCATACCAGTGTACTTCTACTGGACCCAAGGACAGCGCTACAGGATTGTACTGAGGATGAATTATCATAAGGGCATCATAATTATTGGTAATTAAATGCTGTCTATAATAGCAAAATTCATCCCTTGCGAACACTATGATAAATGTATGGTTCATTGAATGAATAGCAAAGCGTTAAAAAAACCGATAAGATGAAAAAAAGCGCGTCAACTTCTAAGGAATTATCATGTCTGCTACCGTATCATCACGATCATTTTTGCACGATAAACGGTTAATCACCGCAGTTGATGTGCAAACGACAAACCTTAAGCGAAACAGATTATCATTATCCTTATTGTGTACAGTCGCATCAGGCTTCAGTTTTTTTGTGCCAGTGACGGCGCAAGCATCAACCAGTAGTATCGAACAAATTACCATTTATCAAGGCTTAGCCAGTGTGACTCGCGCATTGCCCATCAGTGGCACAGGTGAGCAGACACTGATTTTTTCTTGTCTTTCTCCTGCAATCGAACCCGACAGTATTAGTGTGCAAGCACTGGGTAATGTCAATATCGGTGAAGTTAGTATCCAAACCTTGAGTGGTGAGCAGGCAGCGCAGTGCCAGTATCAAGGGGCAGCTAACGTACAGACTCAGCAGAATAATCTAGCGGATATCAGTGCTGAATTAGAAGCCGCACGCCTGACTAAAGCCTATTTGCAAAACCTAACCAAAGTCACGCAAATCAGTACTGCTGGCACCCTTGCTAATAATGCACGCGATTTAGAGACGCAAGCGGCAAGTATCAATAAAAAAATAGTAGAGCTACAAAAACGAGAAGCCCGTGCCAAAGACGATTTAAATCAGCTGGTTGCTGGCAGTACGACCTCGGTACAAAATAATGTCACTCAAGTCAGTGTGCGTACCGCCAGCCGTTCTGCCAGTAGTGTGAAATTGCATTATCAAGTACGTGGCGCCAGTTGGGAGCCGACGTATCAAGCGCGTTTAAATACTGATAATAAACAGCTCAATATCACCGCCTCTGCCGTCATCGCCCAACAAACGGGCGAGAATTGGAATAACGTGCCGGTTATCTTAAGTACGGTTAATCCCAATCAAACGACGACCAGCCAGCTACCAAGAGTCGAGCGTTTATCATTATATGAAGAAGAGCAAGCTAAGTTAAGCCGTTATGCACAACCAATGATGGAAGGTGCTCCAGTGGTCGTTTCTGCGAGAGACAGTTATGGCGGTGCAGAAAATATGGCGCCGCTGCCAAGCTTTACGGTTAGTAGTCAAAATAAAAATGGTATTACCGAGTATCGCTTACCGCAGCGCGTCAGTATTCCTAGTGATGGCAGGCGTGTACGCACTATTATTGATGAGCAGTCTGGCACCAGTAAGCTATGGCTACGTAGTACACCGAGTGCCGAAGCTGCTGCTTATTGGTATGCATCTGCGCCGTTTTTGACGCCAGCTTGGGCGGATGGTTCATTGCAACTCTATCGCGACGATAATTATGTTGGTCAATCACGCTATGATTATCAGAGTCTAAAAGAGCAGGGCATTGGTTTTGGTATTGACCCGAGTCTGCTGGTGAAACAGCTGACTGATGAAGACAAAAAAGGTGATAAAGGGGTGTTTAATCGTCAACAAACCAAAACTATCATTCAGGCTTATCAGTTTACTAATCAGCACAATCGTAGTGTGCGTATGCAAGTGTTAGGCGCAGAACCTGTGAGTAGCGATGACAACATTAAAGTGAGCGCAACGCATACACCAGCGATTAGTAAAAAAGATTGGAACGATAATAAAGGCATGGTCGCGTGGGAGTTTGATTTACCAAGTAAACAATCTCAGGTGCTGCAATCTACTTATCAGATTAGCTATCCTGCGGATAAAAAATTAAACACCAACTAAGTGCTAACACTTTAATATAAATACTAATATCAAGGAAAACTATGTGTATTGTCGCTGTTGCTTGGCAGTTGTTTGATGAGCTGCCTTTAGTGTTATTGTCCAATCGCGATGAGTTTTTACAGCGCCCGACAGAACCGCTACATCAATGGGAGGATAAGCCTATTTTTGCAGGGCGCGATGAGCAAAGTGGCGGTACGTGGTTAGGTATTCATCAAGCAGTGAGGTCAGAAACGCAGCAAGCACAATCAGCTACTTATCAACATAACGGTCGCTGGGCAGCAGTATTGAACTTTCGCGATGGTGTGCAGGCAAGTAACGATGAGCGCTCGCGTGGTGAATTGGTCGCTGACTTTTTGACCAGTTGCTTAAGTCCGATGGATTTTGCACGGCAAATCAGTCTACAAGACTACGCTGGGTTTAATCTTATTATCGGTGACACAGCACAAGCGGTTGTCGTTAATAATCGTGGTCATGCGCCGACACCCTTATATGCAGGCTTGCACGTATTTTCTAATGGTCAGCCAGAAGAGGGTTGGTTTAAGACAGAGCGTTTGCGTGGTCGTTTACGTCAAGAAGTGCTAACGCTCATAGCTGAGGACAGTACTCCTGAATATTGGCAAGAGGCTGCTTTTAACGTTCTATCTGATACCACGCTAGCTCCGACGGATAAGCTGCCAGATACTGGAGTGCCTATTGAAATCGAACAGGCTTTGTCTTCAATCTATATTGAGCCTACTTCTTTAGCCAATCTTGAGACAAATATACCCACTTATGGTACCCGGACCCAAAGTATTTTAACGTTGTATAATAAAAGCAACGATCATTCGCAATCTACCGAATTACAAGCGACTCATTATGTTCGATTAGACAGTCGAGAACATCAACATAGTATGATCAAATAACATATGAGTTTTTTATCGCTCCTTGTGTAGGTTTAATGATTGTTAAAATCAGAGATTCGATGCTCAATATTTAGCAGTTAATAATAGATAGAAATTAAAACCTTAATTTAATTATGGATTTTACTGCAAATTACTATTACTATTCATAATAATATGGATTATTATGAATATATCTCTTGCTAAGTCTACGTTGGCTAAGCAAATATTGACAATACAAGGAATGTGAAATGAGCATGATGAAATCGCTGATCTTTATTGAGCCAGGTAAAATTGAGATTGTAGAGAAAAAGATTCCTGATGTAGGGCCGAATGATGCGCTATTAAAAATTACGACAACCACAATTTGTGGTACCGATATTCATATTTTTAAAGGTGAGTATCCTGTTGCCAAAGGGCTGACTATTGGTCATGAGCCGGTAGGCATTATTGAAAAATTAGGCTCGGCGGTGCAAGGCTATACAGAAGGACAACGAGTCATCGCTGGCGCGATTTGTCCAACATTTACCTCCTATGCTAGCCAAGACGGCTTTCCCTCACAAGATGGCGGCTATCTTGATGCTGATGGCAAATGCTCTTGTCATGGTTATAAAGCTACTGGTGGTTGGCGCTTTGGTAATCACATTGATGGTACGCAAGCAGAATATGTGCTAGTGCCTGATGCACAGGCCAATCTATGTCCAGTGCCGGACGGTCTTACCGATGAGCAAGTACTGATGTGCCCTGATATTATGTCGACAGGATTCAAAGGTGCGGAGAATGCCAATATTAACATTGGTGACATCGTTGCAGTATTTGCACAAGGGCCTATTGGCTTATGTGCTACTGCTGGGGCAAGGCTCAAAGGTGCTTCTACTATCATCGCCATTGACGGCAACAATCAACGCTTAGCGATGGCTAAAAAGATGGGCGCTGATATCACCCTTAACTTCAATGAAGTGGATGTAGTGGATGAAGTATTAAAACTTACAGGTGGACGCGGTGTTGATAGCAGTATCGAAGCACTTGGTTTAAAATCCACCTTTGAGCAGGCGCTTAAAGTACTAAAACCAGGTGGCACACTATCTAGCCTCGGTGTTTATTCTGAGGATTTAGTCATTCCAATAGCGAATTTCGCTGCTGGTCTTGGCGATCACACGATTCGGACGGCTCTATGTCCAGGCGGTAAAGAGCGTATGCGCCGTTTAATGAATGTCATTGAAACAGGACGTGTGGATTTATCAGAAATGGTCACTCATACTTATGCTTTAGATGACATCATAGAAGCATATGACTTATTTATGCATCAGCGTGATGGCGTCTTGAAAATTGCTATCAAACCATAAATTTAGCACTTATAAATACAAAAGAGCCTGTATCACTGGATACAGGCTCTTTTGTATTCGCTATTGAAAAATAATAAACAATAAGTCTAAGAATTTATTCTACCAACAAATGATTGTTTTGTTCTGGAATAATAAGTCCTTGTTGGAGCGGTAGTTCGGGCACCAATTCTTGCAAGGCGCGACGGTATACTCCGCGTTTAAAGTGAATCACTTGTCCAAGTGGATACCAGTAGCTGACCCATTGCCAGTTATCAAACTCTGGTTTCCCCTCATCAAAGCGGATGTGTTGAGTATTCGACTCATCTAAGCGTAGCAAAAACCATTTTTGTTTTTGCCCAATACACAAAGGATACTGCCCATGCCGCACGTAACGTTTTGGCAGACGATAGCGCAACCAATCTTGCGTGACCGCCAACAGATCGACATGGCGTGGATGTAGACCGACCTCTTCCCAGAGCTCGCGATACATCGCATCCATCGGTGTCTCCCCACGGTCGATACCGCCTTGAGGGAACTGCCAAGCGTTGTGACCAATACGTTTTGTCCACAGAACTTGCCCTTGTGTATTTGCCAAGATGATGCCGACATTGGCACGAAAGCCGTCTGCATCTATCATGACTTAACCTTTTAAAATGTTCAAAATAGCTTATTTCAACAATGTAAAGTAACAGCAATCGTAATTATTATAGGGTAACTGTTATCGATATTTTGGCAAAATAAGATTCATTACCGTTATTAAACCAAGAAACAAGCAAAATGTGTAACAGTATTTTGCTATAAAATGTTTCACAGCTTTAATGATTTAAAATCAATTGTTTATCAACGAGTATTTAAACAAACTTTTGTAAATTTATTAGAATAAACATAGGATTGAAGTCGTGTCTTTGAATGAGCTTTTAGCATGGTGGTATACGAGCAAATAGCGCACAGGCATATAATCAATCATACAAGATACTGGCTTTATAAAATCTCGTTTTGGCTTATGCTACACTGGCGACAGAAAGAGTTTTTTTAGAAAACAAGAATTGGCACTATGTTGTTTAAGATCGTGTTAATTAAAATCGCATTAACTAAAAAGCATGCCAATTAAAAATCGAACTAATTAAAACAAGGAATATTAAAAATGTCAGAATCTAAAGCAAGCGTTACATGGCAACAAGACAAAGCTTTTATGGGCGTATCACCGTCAGGGCATAATGTACAAATTGATGCCGATAAAGAAAAAGGCGCAAGCCCAATGGAGCTGATTTTGTTGGGACTGGGCGGTTGTGCTAGCTATGATGTGGTGGCGATTTTGCAGAAATCTCGTCAAGATGTGACAGATGTACGTTGTGAGCTGACTGCTCAACGTGCCGAAACCGTGCCAGCAGTCTATACCGACATTCATATGCATTTTGTCGTGACCGGTCAAGACGTCAAAGACAGCCAAGTAGAAAAAGCCATTAAATTATCCGCAGAAAAATACTGCTCAGCCAGTCGTATGTTGGTACAAGGCGGGGTCAATGTGACGCATGACTTTGAAGTTATCGCAGGATAAAGGCGAATATATTGATGAATTTATTCTTAGGATTGGTCTCTGATACCGCAGCATCAGCCATTTGGGCAATGGTAGTAGCGAGTCTGTTGCCATTAACGATGGCATTGACTGCAAAAATGCTCGGCGGTTTTAATTTGGCTGATAATGCCCATCCTCGAGATTTTTTACAAGCTACGACAGGGGCAGCGGCACGCGCTAATGCCGCGCAGCAGAACAGCTATGAGACTTTACCGGTATTCTTAGCCGCAGTCTCGGCAGCGATGCTGTTTTTTGTGCCACAGATGATTGTGAATACATTGGCTTGGCTATACGTGCTCATTCGTATTGGTTTTTGCGTTGCTTATATCACAAATTTAGCGATGTTCCGCTCCATTCTTTGGGGTCTTTCTATTGCCTGCTGTCTCATGCTCTTTTATTTAGCAATTCGAGTCAGTGCGTAGTAGCAGCTGATTGAAAAAACTAATGTTTATAAGATAAAAGTAGCTAACGTTACTGTGCACTCATTTGTAGTGCGCTAATGATAGCTGCTTTATTTTTTTCCCTTTTAATACTATCCCATAATATCTTTGCCTCGCTATAGCCTTTGGTTAGCATAGCTAACCACTGCTTATAACGACCAACCAATACGATATCACTTTTTGCCTCGCCTTGCAGAAACTTAATTTGATGCGCAATCAGCTCTTGCCATAATAATGTCGTCGTATTATTCAAAATCTCACTATCGTCTTTATCAATTCGCGCGATCAAGTCAGGATAGGTCACAGCCCCACGTCCCAGCATTAAATGCCTTGTTCCTGACTGTGCCATACAGTTTTGTGCGTGCTCACTATTCCATATCTCACCATTGGCAATCACTGGAATATCAAGGATATTAAAGCTTTGAATCTTATTCCAATAAGCAGGCGGTTTATAACCTTGGGTTTTTGTGCGCGCATGAATGGTCAGCCAATCTGCACCGCTCGCATCAATAGCGCCACGAATATCATCCATGCGACTGGTATCGGTATAACCCAAGCGAATCTTCGCTGATACGGGTATATTGGCAGGCACGGCTTGTCGTACCGCGCTAATAATGTCGTACATCACTTCAGGCTCATCAAGCAACACTGAGCCACCACGATGGCTATTGACCGTTTTGGCAGGACAACCAAAGTTGATATCAATCGCAGGCGCACCTAACTCACAAGCATAGGCCGCGTTTTCTGCCATCAATTGCGCTTCACTACCAAGTAACTGAATATGAATCGACGTACCGGATGCGGTCTTGGCATCATGATGCAGCTCAGGCACGTATTTATAAAACACATGTGCAGGCAAGACATGCTGAGTAACCCGAATAAACTCACTCACCGACCAATCATAAGGGCGACCAACATCCGCTGCGATTTGGGTCAAAATTTGCCGCATTAATGGATCAGTTAAACCTTCCATAGGGGCAAGAAGACGGACGGGACTAGCAAATAATTGCTTTATGGTCGTTTGACGCTGTTGCATTGCTTGAGATAAAGCGTGCGGTAAGATATCAGTTTGTTGGGTATTCATGGCTTATTACTTATTAATATAAAGTCATTATAAATTGGCATCGTGGAACATCTCTAGTAGCTGATAAAAAGGTTAAGAATTACCAAAAATAACCTTTTTACCCGTCTGCAAACCTGATATCAAATCTTTAATATTATGAATATCTAAGTTGCTTTGAGCACGTGTGCAAGCAACGTAGAGCAAGCGCAGTTCTTCTGGGCTTATCTTTACCGCATTGGTGGTCACATCATAATAAAAGTCGTCATCGAGCTGTACTTTTCCCCACTCAAGTCCTTTGGCTTTATGAGCCGTCGAGATGACATAGTCGGCATTTTCAATACTCGATAGGCTATTGACCGCTTGGCTTAAGACATTAGTGCCATGGTCATCGACCAGTTTCACTAAAGTTTTTAGGTCGCTACCTTCATTGGTTTCAGAGTACTCTTGCACATCAGACCAATTATAAAAATATGCCAACTCAGGTACACCGTATGCCGATTTACCATTTTTTAAGTTTTCGGCTGCCTGACAGAATTTTAGCATGCGATCCGTATCGGCTTGTAGAGCGACTCTATGCCCAAGCTTTAGACCCGTTAGTAACTGCGACATCGCAGCAGCATTGGTACGGCAAAGAATGGCATCTTTTTTACTATGTACCATGCCTTTGTCGGTAGAGGACTGCTTATTTGGATTGCCTTTAAGCGGTACATCTTCTTGCAGTGCCTTTAATAGTGTATTGGCAATCTCAGCAATTGGTTCGCCAAAACGAAAAGACTGGGTTAATAAGGTTTGTGGCAATGGCAGTTTTTTCATGGCATTAACCGCACCGCGCCATTCATAAATCTGCTGGTGAGCGTCACCCACGTAGATGACTTGGCGTGGCTGCTGGGTCAAAATACCCATCATAAGCGGGTCAGCATCTTGCGCTTCATCGAATAAAATAAAATCTGCTGGGATACTGGGTTTTGATAATGCCCAAAGTTTTAGATAAATATCATGACCAATACCAGCAGGATGGCGTGCATCAATCGACTGTAGCCAGCGCTGCTCAACAGCAGGATAAAGCATCTCGCGCAGCTGTTCAGCATCCGAGCCATCAAGCCAGCTTGGGAATAATATGTGCCTTGGCGCAGGGTAGCTGGCATGTGTGCTACAAAAATTACTGATAGCATCACTAACGAAGCGTGATAATCGTGCTGGGGTGAGCGTAATATATTTATTGACGCCGTCCATCTGCCTGCGTACTTGTACGGGTTGTAAGCCCAAATCATCACCTAAACGCTTAGGCGAAAAGCGCGGTAATGATAGTTTTGCGGTGATATCACGGGCAACATGACGGTAGGCAAGTGAGTGAAAGGTACGGCACTCTACATGAGGCGGAAATTTTGCGCGGGCGTCATTGGCAATGGTTTTATTAAAGGCTAAGTACAAACCGCGTCCACGCAAACGCTCACCAATCAATTTTAGCGTGGTTGTTTTACCGGCACCGGCGTAGGCGACCACTTTAAACGACTTGTGATCCATCGCCATATTGAGGGCGCTGAGCTGCTCGTCAGTGGGATCGCTCATATAAGCTGGCATAGATGCGGACATAGCAAAGCTACCTAAAAAACTAAAAGATTATAAAAAATAAGAGAGGTAAAAAAAGCCACTGCATAGACAATGGCTGTTTTTGTGCATATATCGCTGACAAGAATAACAATGCGTTATTCCGTATTTATTTACTACTTAAACAGGGTCGCGATCTTCTTTGATTAAAATTCTTGCTAGAAACAATCCCAGCTCAAACAATAACCACATCGGAATGGCAAGCATCAACATCGACACCCCATCTGGCGGTGTGACAATGGCGGCAACTGCAAAACAGCCCACAATGATATAACGACGTTTATCTTGTAAGCTCTGAATGGAGACGATGCCGACCAATATCAACAGCAGAGTGACAACTGGAATCTCAAACGTTATCCCAAATACCATAAAAAGCTTAAGCGCAAAACTCAGATAACTGTCGATATCTGTCATCGGTAAGACATTCTGCGGCGCAAACAGGATAAAGAACTTCAGTACACCTTTAAGTACAATAAAATAAGCAAAGGCTACCCCAGAGTAAAATAAAAATATAGAGGACAGCAGCACTGGAATAGCGACTTTTTTCTCTTTTTTATATAAGCCTGGTGCCACAAACGACCAAATTTGATACAAGATATAAGGCATGGCAAAAAACGCGGCGACGAATATCGTTAAGCGTATCGGAGCCATAAAGTTTGAAGTGATATCTGTGGCAATCATCGTCGAGTTGGCAGGTAACTGGGCAACCAATGGATCCGATAAAAAATCATACAACTCGCGTGAAAAGCCGACCAACGCTAAAAATATCACCAGCACGGCAACACATATTTTAATCAGATGTCGACGTAGCTCAATGAGATGCTCAGTAATAGGCATATCAGCCAACGGACTTAATACGTCGCCCGCTTCATCATTTTTTGCCGTCTCTGTCTTATCTTCAATCGCTGCATCCGTTACCTTTTCTAGGCGACTTTTTTGCCGTTTAAATAAACCCATTATTCATTCTCCTGTTTATTTACAGAAGCTTGTGCATGTAAAGGGCTACCAAAAGAGCTGTTTAATAAAATATCGGCTTTATAATTGGGTAAATAGGGCGCGGCAGGCAAACGACGTGCTTTATCATAAGCACCAAGGCGGAACCACATATTTTCCCACGGCTTAGTTATTAAAGGCTGAACCGGCTGCTTATTAATAGAGGTATCTTTTGCTGCATCACTATTAATGCTAGTCATATCCTGATTTGATGACTGTTGATTGTCGGTTAAGCTATCATCTTGATCATAAGCATAAGAAAACACTTTTGGCTCATTATTGTTTTGTATAGCACTGTCATTATTTTCTTGATTAATAGATGAGGTAATTTTGTCTGAGGCTTTAAGATTCTGACTTTGCGAATATTCAAACTCTTTTATACTGCCACGCATCTCTGCCATTTCACGCCGCATTTCTGCTTCAGTTTGGCGGATTTTAGCCAGCTCTTTTTGCATCAGTTGGCGAGTTTCAGCCAAATCAAGCTCAGCTTCGATTTCGGACTGCAAGGTAGAGACGGTACGGCGAATTTTGGCATACCATTGCCCAGCAGTACGCGCCGCTTGCGGTAGCTTTTCAGGACCCAAGACGATTAAGGCGATAACCCCAAAAAGGAGTAATTCAGAAAACCCAATATCAAACATAATGGCTCAGTATCATTGTCTAGATGCTATACATTATGCTTATCATCAACCTTGGTGGTTGTTGGGCGCTCTTCAGTGTGTGCGTTGCCATCGTGATCGAGCACCACCTGCTTTTTAGCGTGCTCAGTATTTTCGTCTTTGACCGCTTCTTTAAAACCTTTGACCGCGCCGCCCAAATCTTTACCGGCGTTTCTTAGCTTAGAGGTGCCAAATACGACCACCACTACCACTAATAATATCAGCCAATGCGTAATAGAAAAACTACCCATAAAAGTATCCTTTTGTCTTGGTTTTCAGTCTTTATATGCCGACTTTAAGTGTATTGAATAGCGATATATTCCATACACTTAAAGTCGGCATACTATGTGAAGTGAAACAGAGCTATATTATAACCTGCACTTGTGACAAAAAGGTGAAAGCAACAATAATCAAACAGGGCATCGCCCCAGCTTATAAAAGCTATCGAGCCGCCTTTTCATCAATACCTGATAGACCAAAACGTCGACCTAACTCGTTTAATATGGCATCTGATTCGATATCGAACCATGCTAGACCCACCAAGGTATGAAACCAAACATCTGCGACTTCATAGATAAGCTCAGAACGTGCTTCATCATATTGTGCTTTGTCTACATTTTCATCGCAATTAGCAAAATCTTTGGCAGCGATGATACTTTCAGTACTTTCTTCACCCACTTTTTCTAATATTTTATTGAGACCTTTAGCGTATAAGCTTGCCACATAAGAGCTATCAGCATCTGCCTGTTTGCGTTCTGCCAATACCCGATCCAACTGCTGTAAAATTGAGGTTTTATCTGCTTTGGCTTGATCAGCATCAGAACTGACTAAGCTATTAGCTGTCGCATTGTTGGTTTGTGGATTATTAGCTACTTCAGTTGAATGATAAATATCAGCAGGATTTTTTAGTACTTTATCAACCGTTTGCCATTCAGGCATGCTCCCAGACAAGTTCAAACGCTGATAAAAACAAGATTCTCGACCAGTATGACAAGCAATACCGCCTACTTGAGTGACGCTAAGGACAATCACATCGGCATCACAATCCAGACGAATATCATGTACACGTTGAGTATGTCCTGATGATTCACCCTTGTGCCATAACTTGGCACGTGAACGCGAAAAATAAACCGCCGTCTGCGTTTGCGCGGTCAATTGTAGCGACTCAGCATTCATCCAAGCCATCATCAAAATACGTCCTGACTCATGATCTTGCGCAATTGCAGGAATCAAACCATCAGCATTAAAATTTACGGCAGTCAGCCATGCAGGTAAAGTCATCATTTATCTGTCGTCTTATAATTGGAAAGAAGTAAAGTGTTTGTTAAATAACAGGATTCAGAATGCGCTATGTTAAAGCTTTATTAAGACGCAATCACTACTTAAACATAGCTTAGACTGACATTCAATATTTTAATGACATTCAATAAATGACAATTATACCTGAGCTGCATTTTGATAGACCAATAATTGTTAATTAGTCATAACAGATTTGTGAACACACACTTTATTTTTAAGCTTTTATTTATATAATATTTGAAGATAACCTAGGCTAAAGGTTATTCGTTTTCAGCACGAAGAGTCGGTAAGAGTAGGGAGCAAAACTTTCCTTGGCAAAACAGCGACCTATCTGCTAAAATAGCGCCTCCCACCTCGAGGCAAATAGAGGTTTAGTGCTTGTTTTTACAGCGACTATTCTCTTTTAACTATTTGACGACCAGGTTCTATCAAAGACAAAGAGGCAAATCATCATGAAAGTTAAGATGAAAACCAGAAGCGGTGCAGCTAAACGCTTCAAAAAAACAGCAAACGGCTTCAAGCGTAAGCAAGCAAACAAAAGCCATATTTTGACCAAGAAATCAGCTAAGCGTATTCGCCAGTTGCGCGGTCTTAAGATGGTGGACAAGTCTGACGAAGCAGCAGTTCGTCGTATGTGCCCATACATCTAATAGGCTATCGTCATTTATCTTTAATTAAGCGCTGTTTAATTAATAGCGACTGAATTAAAAATTCCTGACTTTGCAATCTGATAACGATGTCTATTATTCAATGGCATCGTGACTCGTTTAACAGTAATTAAAGAAATCTTGGAGTAATTTATGGCCCGTGTAAAACGTGGTGTACAGGCGAATCGTCGTCACAAAAAAATCCT
This sequence comes from Psychrobacter sp., assembly GCF_035469765.1. Taxonomy (GTDB): domain Bacteria; phylum Pseudomonadota; class Gammaproteobacteria; order Pseudomonadales; family Moraxellaceae; genus Psychrobacter. The sequence goes on along the minus strand of NZ_DATIRM010000119.1, from coordinate 8,850 downwards.
AAAACGCGCAAAAGGCTACTACGGTGCCCGTTCACGTGTTTACCGCGTAGCGGTACAAGCAGTGACCAAAGCTGGTCAATATGCTTATCGTGACCGTCGCAACAAAAAACGTACCTTCCGTCGTCTTTGGATTGCACGTATCAATGCTGGTGCACGCTTAAACGGCTTAAGCTATAGCCGCTTTATCAATGGTATGAAAAAAGCCAACATCGCAATCGATCGTCGCGTACTTGCTGACATCGCTATGCATGATGCAGCGACTTTCACAGCATTGGTTGAAAAAGCAAAAGCGGAACTAGCATAAATATTAACCTTTCTTTAGGTATGCTGCTTGTTAAGTCATTATTTATAAGTAGTTATCTATATGGATAGGAATAATATTGATTAATAGTACGATATTAATAAAAGCTACCGCTGGTCGGTGGCTTTTTTTATATAACATTGTCGGACAGCCAATTTTTTAGCGCTATAATTACATACCCTTTTATAAAACAGCATTTATTGTTGTCTAAATTATCGTCGTCTAAATATTCAAGCCATTCATATCATTAATATTATTGTCACATGAATGGGTAAATGGTTTGCAATATTTGGTCAAATCCCTACCATTAACAGTTCGTCTAAATCAGGAATGATGCGTCTTATGACTACCCCTGCTGCTAACAACGATTTGTCGGCGCTACCGACCTTATCCTCAGAGCTCAATGAGCTTAATGAAGCCCTGTTAATTGAATTTACCAGTGCTGCTGAGGCTTTAATTTTACAAGTCACCGATGTGCGTTTATTACAAGATTTACGAGTGCAATTGACCGGTAAAAAGAGCCCATTAACCGGTTGGTCAAAGCAGATGGGTAAGCTTAGTAGCGATGACAAAAAAACCTACTGTGGCTGGTTACATGAAGTGCGTAGCCGTATTCAAGACGCATTGACAGCACAGCAGCAGCAGCTAGAAGTGGCGGCACTCAATGCCAAACTTGCAAGCGAAAGTATTGATATTACATTGCCTGCTCGCGGTGGTCAAAAAGGTCATTTGCATCCGGTAACGATGATTACTCAGCGTATGCAGCAGTATTTTATACAAGCCGGCTTTAACGTCGCAACCGGTCCTGAAGTTGAGAGCGACTATTATAACTTTGAAGCGCTCAATATCCCGTCGCACCATCCTGCACGCGCGATGCATGATACGTTCTACTTTGATGCGCATTATTTACTGCGTACGCACACCAGTCCGGTACAGATTCGTACGATGGAAAAGAATGAACCACCGATTCGCATTATTTGCCCCGGTCGTGTTTACCGCAATGACTCGGACCAAACCCATTCACCGATGTTCCATCAGCTAGAAGGGCTTATGGTTACTGAGTCGAGCACTTTTGCTGAGCTCAAAGGTCTGATTAGTGAGTTCTTAGAAGCGTTTTTTGCCAAAGAGCTGACCGTTCGTTTCCGCCCTTCATTTTTCCCATTTACCGAGCCTTCTGCTGAAGTCGATATCCTAGACGATAATGGTAAATGGCTTGAAGTCATGGGCTGCGGTATGGTGCATCCACAAGTACTGACCAATTGCGGTATTGATGCCGAAAAATATACTGGCTTTGCCTTTGGTATGGGTATTGAGCGCTTTGCGATGCTGTATTACGGTATCGATGATTTGCGCCTGTTTTTCCAAAATGACGTGCGCTTTTTAAAGCAGTTTGGCTAGATTTTCGTTAATAATACGTCACCCTTTATTCTAAAATATTTATTATAAAATTCTGATCCGAGATACTTATGAAAATTAGCGAACAATGGCTACGTCAATGGGTGAATCCCAACAATAACAGTGAACAGTTGGCAGACCAACTAACGATGGCAGGACTTGAGATTGATGATCGCTATGCGGTTGCTCGTGCCTTTAGTGGTGTGGTCGTCGGTGAAGTTATCAGCGTCGAGCAGCATCCAGATGCCGATAAATTGCGCGTGACGCAGGTTAATATTGGTGCAGCTGAGCCGTTACAAATCGTTTGCGGCGCGCCCAATGTGACTGTTGGTATGAAAGCACCTGTTGCGACCGTCGGTGCTGTTTTACCTTCTGATAACGGTGCGGGCTTCCACATTAAAAATGGCAACTTACGCGGTGTCGACTCGAACGGTATGCTCTGCGGTGCTTCTGAAATTGATTTAACTGATAGCATAGACGGTTTGCTTGAATTGCCAGCTGACGCCCCAATCGGTATGGATATCCGTGAATATTTGGGCTTAGACAATCAAATCCTAGATATCTCTATTACTCCAAATCGCGGTGATTGCTTTAGCGTACGTGGTATGGCGCGCGAGATATCAGTGATTAATGATTTGCCGTTACAAATGCCAAATATCCCTGATAATAGCGATGTTACTCAAAACGAAGCTATGCAAAATATGCCAGCTGTGACAGTCAGTGCGGTAGAAGCTTGTCCACGCTACCTTTTACAGTCGATAAGCAATATCGATCGTACTATCGATACGCCAAAATGGATGCAAGATGCACTAGTGCAGTCAGGACTACGCTCGCACAACTTTTTAGTTGATGTGACCAACTATGTGTTGATGGAATTGGGTCAACCGTTACATGCGTTTGACGCTGATACTATCGAGGGCGATATCGTTGTGCGTTTGGCACAGCCTGAAGAAACCATTACCTTACTCAATGAGCAGACCATTAGCTTAACGGGTGATGAATTGGTCATTGCTGATGATAAAGGCGTACTTGCTCTTGCCGGTATTATGGGTGGTCAGCGTAGTAGTGTTACCGATAGCACCACCAATATTGTGTTAGAGAGTGCCTTCTTTAATCCATTGGCTATCGCTGCGCGCGCACGCCGTTTTGGTCTGCATACCGATGCCTCACAACGTTTTGAGCGTGGTGTCGATTTTGAATTGCCAACGCTTGCTTTAGCGCGTGCTGTTGATTTGATTACTAGCGTTACAAGTAGCCAAGCAGGGCAAGTTTTAGTAGTGGAAAATAGCGATCATTTGCCTGTACGTGCGCCTATTACATTACCAATTGCTAAGGTTCGTGATGTCATTGGCATTGAGATTGAGCCAGCAATCATGGTACGTATCTTAACCCAGTTAGGGTTTGAAGTAGAGCAGCAAGTAGATAGCCTTATTTGTACGCCGCCATCGTATCGCTTTGATATGAGCATCAAAGAAGATTTGATCGAAGAGATTGCTCGTATCTATGGCTATGACAATATTCCAAGTATATTGCCGCATTTGCAAGTCAGTATGGATTATGACGATACCGCAGACTTGACCCATGAGATGAAGCTAGCATTGGTCGATAATGGTTATATGGAAGCGATTAGCTTTAGCTTTAGTGATGCCAAACTAGAAGCCTTGCTTGATGATGAAGCATTGGGTGCAGTGTTGGCATTGGCAAATCCTATTTCCAGCGATTTGGCGGTGATGCGTCGTACCTTGCTATCAAGCTTATTGCCATGTGTGCAATATAACCTAAATCGCCAGCAGTCACGCGTGCGTTTCTTTGAAACAGGTCTGAGCTTTGTCGGTCATAGTGTTAGTGATTTAGTACAAACGCCAAGTATTGCCATAGTGGCAGTGGGTGATGTATGGGATGAGCAAGCTTATCAAAACCGTGCGCTAGATTTTTATGACTTGAAGCATGATATTGAGCAGTTATTGCCGGTGAAAATGGCGAGCTCACGTATTCGCTATGAGCGTAGTGGACTAAATTTCCTTCATCCTGGACAGAGCGCTAAGCTATATATTGATGACCAATATATTGGCTGGCTTGGACAATTGCATCCCAATACGGCTAAGCAACTAGACCTACCTGCTACTTGGGTTGCGCAGTTGTCACTGGCACCATTGCTAACGCTTGCTCGTGAGCAGCATAGCATCGCAACGCCAAGTAAGTTCCCGCAAGTACGCCGCGATATTGCCATCTTGGTAGATAATGATATTAGCCTACAGACATTAGAGTCAACCATACGTAATGCGGCAGGTGCGCTTCTGAGCGATTTATGGTTATTCGATGTTTACCAAGGCGATAAAGTACCAACGGGTCAGCGTTCGTTAGCTTTTGCCTTGATATGGCAAGATAAAGCACAAACCCTATCAGATGACGTTGTAAAAATGGCTACTGACAATGTGGTACAAGCGCTAACGGTTCAGCATTCAGTACAGCTGCGCGACAGTTAACCTTTCATCATAAAAGATGCGTGCTCTATAGCCCTAATATAAACAGGGCTATAGAGCGTTTTTAATTTTATGATTGCCAAGAACCATCTTTTATATCGACTGTTTTTTATATAAATTTTCAAAAATGAGTTAAGTGGTTATTAATAAAGGATTTTAATGTAGACTTTATTAAAAATACGCGAAAAAACCTTTATAATAGCTAACATTAATTCTCATACCGCTAAACCATGATATTCGACATCACGACATAGCATAGGAGTCGTACTGTGAGCACCTTAACCAAATCTGACATGATTGAGCATTTGATGAATCATCTAAACCTAACGCGCCAAGAAGGTCGCTGTTTGGTAGAGAATTTCTTTGACGAATTGTCAGAGAGTTTGATTGATGGCAAAGAGGTCAAGCTTTCAGGCTTTGGCAACTTTGAGCTTAAAGACAAAAATAGCCGCCCAGGTCGTAACCCTAAGACAGGGGAGCCAGTTGCGGTATCGGCGCGCCGTGTGGTGACCTTTAAAACAGGGCAGAAATTCCGCCAACAGGTCGACGAGCGTTTATTTGATCTATAATAGTCATAGCTAGTGATTAAAAATGATGGTTATGACAGTCATATGTTAAATTGACTGTCATAGCCATCATTTTTTATGCGACGACGTTTTAGTTTTATAAAACATAAATTTCAGACATAAAAAAAGAGAGCTTACGCTCTCTTTTTTTTAGTGCAGTATTTTTATTTATGAAAATAAAAATTACTGAGCTGGTTCTTCAACTACAACTTCGTCAGCTGCGTCTACAGCTGGAGTTTCGCTAGCTACGTCAACGCTAGTAGTAGTACCGTCTACAGGTACTTCAGCGTCCATTTCGTCAGTAGCAGTAGCAACTTGTGCTTCAGTGATGTCAGCTGCAGCGGCATCAACAGCAACTTCAGCTTCAGCAGGAACAGCTTCGCCTTCAGCAGCAGCTTCGTCTAATTGCTCAGAAGCGTCAGTCACTTCTTCTTGCGCGTCAGATAAATCTTCAGCAGCGTTTTCTTTGTTGCTATCACAGGCAGTTAAGCCCATAGTTGCAGTCATGATACCAGCTAGAGCAAGTAATTTTAAGTTCATAGGTTTTCTCCGGGATAATTGAATGAGCAGTAGCAGCAAAAAAAAGGTCGAATGTCCGAGATGTCTCAGATATTCAACTAGTCTTAGTCACAGCTACTCAGCTTCCACGCATTCTATATGATTTCTTTCTTCATGGAAAGAGGTTGTACAATTAAGTTACAATAAAATTGTAAACGAGGTTTTTCTTTACTCATATTACATAATTCTTAATACAATAAATCAAATTAATCGACGTATAATCAACGACATCAGGCTATTTGAAATAAGGTATCTATGTCTTAATATTCTTACTCTTATCTATCTGTATTCTTACTCTAGGATAAATGGCATAGGGATTGAATGAGTAAATTCATACAATAGTAGTCAATTATAAAGAAAGCTAGGAGCACAACGAATCAGCGAAAAGTGATTGGTTAATCTATTACACATTATGCTAGCTGCTTAAAGGGTTGAATCACAGGACTGAGCTAAAAATTATATAACATCAATAATAATTGGTACATACAACGTAAAGTATCGGATTTTTTGGGAGTGAAACTATGAAATGGCAAGGCAGACGGGGCAGTTCTAACGTACGTACCAGTAGTGGTGGCGGTAAATTAATTGGCGGCGGTATCGGCGGTATTATTATCGCTGGTATTCTATGGCTAGTATTTGGGGTAAACCCGATGACCGCATTACAGACCGGTCAAGAGGTCGCAGGCGGTGGTAGTACATCCACTGAGCCTGCAACCAGTGACGACCGGGATACACAGTTTGTCAAAGTGGTGTTGGCAGATACTGAAGCAGTCTGGCATCAGATATTCAATGAGGGCGGTAGCACTTATAAAGAGCCATCATTAATTTTGTTTAATGGGCAAGTCAGTTCTGCCTGTGGTAGTGCCAGCTCAGCGACCGGTCCTTTTTATTGTCCAGGTGATCAGACAGTCTATTTAGATACGTCGTTTTTTGTAGAGATGCGCCAAAAGCTCGGTATTTCTGGTGATATTCAAAATTCGGGCGATAGCGAGAATCAAAACAAGGCTGGAGATTTCGCTCAGGCCTATGTTATCTCTCATGAAGTAGGTCATCATGTGCAGACTTTACTCGGTATTACTCAGCAAGTGAATGAAGCCAGTCGTCAAGTGACGAGTGCGCAAGCGAATAAATTGTCTGTACTACAAGAGCTGCAAGCTGATTGCTTTGCTGGTGTTTGGGCACAGCGCAATCAAGAGCGTGTACAATTTTTAGAAGCAGGAGACATCGATGAAGCCATCAATGCGGCTGGTCAAATTGGTGATGACCGCTTAGCACGTGCAGGCGGCGGCGCGGTAGTGCCTGATAACTTTACTCATGGTACTAGCCAACAACGTGTAGAGTGGTTTACGCGTGGTCTAGAGAGTGGTAACGTCCAATCTTGTGATACGTTTAGTGGTGCTTTATAGCTCGATTTTATAAGCTAATCTAGAAAGATTGCTTGTTAATCAAATTAAAACTACTAGATACAAAAAAGCCTGCAATTAGTTGCAGGCTTTTTTATCAGCTAGTTGGCTAGGTAATATCTTCAATTAAAATATATGTGCCAAAATAGCTGCTTAAAAACTGATTATCTGGTTTGGTCATAAATATAACCACCAGTACCGCCGATAACTGCACCAGCAATTGCGCCACGAGCGATGTCTTTGCTGTCGCCTTTACTTGTAATAAGCGCACCGGCAGCCGCACCAGCGGTGGCAGCTTTAGCGGTATTGCTCAAACCGCTGTTGTATCCGTTAGTAGCACAGCCACCCATGATAAGAGCAGAGCTAGTAATTGCCGTCATTGCGATCATTTTAGCAAATTTCATAATATTACCTATTAATTCATCAAATTTAAAATACGATATCTTGAAAATATGATGTCCATAATATTTTCAAATGTATTCCTACTATCCATCATAATAGTCGGTTAGTGGCTACATATTCGTAGTAGAAACGCTAAACTTTGCAAACGAGCTGTAATTGATGTTGCCACACTGTGTCATCAAGCGAGATTCTGCCTGATACTGGATAGTTGTATCGGAAATAGATATGCTAATATTTTGATAATCATTAACGAAAAAGACCGCCTAGTGGCAGTCTTAATATGAATCAAATATATGAATGAGTTTAGCAGAATGATTACAAATTAATTTTGTGACTTGCGTTTCATTTGCTCAAAGAATTCGTCGTTGGTTTTGGCTTCTTTTAAACGGTCCAACAAGAACTCGGTTGCTTGTACACCATCCATCGGTTGAAGCAGTTTACGTAAAATCCAAACCTTACGCAGTTTGTCTTCGTCCAGTAGACGCTCTTCGCGGCGCGTACCAGATTTTTTAATATTAATCGCAGGGAAGACACGCTTTTCAGCCAAGTCGCGCTCAAGGGTAATCTCTTGGTTACCGGTACCTTTAAATTCTTCAAAGATAACGCTGTCCATCTTACTACCAGTATCAATAAGGGCACTGGCAATAATGGTCAAGCTGCCGCCTTCTTCAATATTACGAGCAGCACCAAAGAAACGTTTTGGACGCTCAAGGGCATTGGCATCCAAACCACCGGTCAACACTTTACCTGATGAAGGAATAACGGTGTTATAAGCACGGGCAAGACGGGTAATTGAGTCAAGCAGAATGACCACGTCTTGTTTATGTTCAACCAAGCGCTTGGCTTTTTCGATGACCATTTCAGCGACTTGTACGTGACGTTGTGGCGGTTCATCAAAGGTAGAGGCAACCACTTCACCGCGTACAGTACGTACCATCTCGGTGACTTCTTCTGGACGTTCATCAATCAGTAGTACGATCAGATAACATTCAGGATTGTTACGTGTAATCGACTGAGCGATTGTCTGTAGTAGCATCGTTTTACCCGCTTTTGGCGGTGCGACGATGATAGAACGCTGACCTTTACCAATCGGTGCAATCAGGTCGATGATACGACCAGTCAAGTCCTCAGTGGTACCGTTACCAAGCTCAAGCTTTAGCTGCTCAGTTGGAAATAAGGGTGTCAAGTTCTCAAAAATAAGCTTATGACGTGAGCGATCTGGCGTATCAAAGTTGATCTCACCAACCTTTAGCAGCGCAAAATAACGCTCAGAATCTTTTGGTGGACGAATCGTACCAGCGATACTGTCACCGGTTTTTAGACTAAAGCGGCGAATTTGGCTAGGGCTGACATAAATGTCGTCAGGACCTGCTAAATAAGAGCCTTCTGATGAGCGCAAAAAGCCAAAACCATCAGGAAGAACCTCAAGCACGCCGTCACCATAAATGGCTTCACCATTACGGGCATGGGTTTTTAGGATAGCAAAGATAATGTCTTGCTTACGGCTACGCGCCATATTATCAAGACCCATCTCTTTAGCGATGGCCAATAGCTCAGCGATTGATTTTTTCTTTAATTCAGTAAGATTCATAGATAGGTCGTTAGCAGTTGATAAGATGAGAGATGCCATTATTAGCACAAATCACGATATTAATTAAAACAATGGTATTAGGGCGATAGAGGGTATATATACAGAGTTGAGGTTTATATAGGTTTGATTTTACGTGTCAGTTTATGAGGCT
>NZ_DATIRM010000118.1:0-11505 GCF_035469765.1 Psychrobacter sp. | reverse complement strand
TAGTTAATCACGCCAACGCCTAGCGTACGGCGACGCATGCTGCCGTTTTGAGCAGCTTTTACCGGATAGTCTTGATAATCGAGCAGGGCATCAAGCGCACGGACGATGAGTTCAGCTGGCTCTTCGATGTCGCTGACGTTTTCGACTTTACCTAAGTTCACCGCTGATAACGTACAAAGCGCGATTTCGCCTTCTTCGTCATTGATATTATCAAGTGGCTTAGTCGGTAAAGCGATTTCCATACAGAGATTTGACTGACGAATTGGCGCAACCGTTGGGTCAAATGGGCTATGGGTGTTGCAATGGTCGACGTTTTGAATATAGATACGACCGGTGCTGGCGCGCTCTTGCATCATTAAGCTAAACAAATCTGCCGCTGGGATTTGACGGCTACGAATAGTAGGGTCATTTTCGTACTTGGTGTATAGCTCTTCAAACTTGTCTTGATCTTCAAAGAACGCATCATACAGACCCGGTGTGTCACCTGGAGAGAATAGCGAGATATCTTGACCTTTAATCAGGCGAGTGTACATCGTTTTGTTTAACTGTACGCCATAGTCCATATGACGAACACGGTTGTCTTCGACGCCGCGGTTATTTTTCAATACCAATAACGACTCAACTTCTAAATGCCATAATGGGTAAAATAACGTCGCAGCACCGCCACGGACGCCGCCTTGTGAGCAGCATTTAACAGCGGTTTGAAACAATTTATAAAATGGGATACAACCAGTATGCTGCGCTTCGCCGCCACGGATAGGGCTACCAAGGGCACGGATACGTCCGGCGTTGATGCCGATACCTGCGCGCTGTGATACATAGCGTACGATGGCGCTGGTGGTGGCGTTGATTGAGTCTAGGCTATCACCACATTCAATCAAGACGCACGAGCTAAACTGACGCGATGGCGTACGCACACCTGACATGATAGGCGTTGGTAGTGAAATTTTGAACTCTGAGGTCGCATCATAGAAGCGTTTCACATATTTCATACGCTCTGACTTTTCGTAACGGCTAAACAAGCACATCCCAACCAGCATATATAAGAACTGCGGGCTCTCAAAAACGGTCTTAGAGACACGGTCTTGTACGAGGTATTTACCTGCCATTTGCTCAACTGCAGCATAAGCAAGATTCATATCGCGCCAGTGGTCAAGATACTCTTCTAACTCATCAAATTCAGCACGGCTATAATCAGCTAAGATATGCGCGTCGTATTTGCCTGCATCAGTGAGTTTTTTAACGTGATCATACAGGTGCGGCGGGGTGAATTTATTGTAAGCAATTTTACGTAAATGGAAGATAGCCAAACGCGCGGCTAAATACTGATAGTCAGGCGTATCTTCAGAGATAAGGTCAGCGGCAGATTTGATGATGGTTTCGTGAATATCACGAGTTTTGATACCTTCATAAAACTGAATGTGCGATTTTAGCTCAACTTGTGATACCGACACATTCTCTAAATGGTGAGCTGCCCACTCAATAACCTTGTGAATTTTGTCTAAATCAATAGGCTCTAAACGTCCATCACGTTTGGTTACTTGGATTTTATCGATATGTGTCATGCTGACCTCGTAAGTTGATTGCTTGATAATTATTTACTGAATGACTTATTAGTGATGCTGCGCGGTGTAAGGACGCCAAGCATGCTTTATAACGCTATATATATGCTCATGATAGAGTGTTTTTTTGAGGCAAAAGATTGCCACGGCTCATAGTGATGGTTTAAATCACTGAGCACTACATATAGCGTGTTTTTTAATAGGTGGACACAATATAGCGGGAAAATTTTGAAAATGCTATATTGATTTTAGAGTGAAACTATGTTGCTGAGGGCTTATAAGTTGCCCGAATTTTGGCAAAGGACGATGGCATAAGGGTTAGACGCAAATGAGCTTGATAATAAGATTTTTGTAAAAATATAATCGCTCTTTGCTTTTTATTTTCTAGTCAATTGTTGACCAATAAAAGTGGTCATGACAATAAGAATGCGGGCGCAGATTGTACATCAAACCACAAAAAATCGCCACCCATATGAGTGACGATTGTCATTATCTTATGTGAATTTGCGCTCATAAGAGTAGGGCTTGCTAGACGGCATCGAGATATCGCCAACCCAATCATAAGTTACATCACAATGCGTACGGTCTTAGCGGCATCAAGAGACGCGTATAGGCTATTCACTTGCTCAGCGGTCGTTAAGTATAAGTTTACCCGTACAGAATGAAAGCGTCCCGTTTTTGATGGTTTGACTTGCATAGACGCTAAGTCAAAATCAGGAAACTGGCTGCCTAAAATGAGTTTGACTTCGTTTAATAAAGTCTCATGCTCACTTTCATTACCGATGATGCTCATCGGGTAATTCATCGGAAAATCCCACAATTCGGGATTTTGAATGTCGGTCTTTTTGCCTTTGATTTTATCATTGCCTAACGATATTTGAGAGACGTTGACATCTTTTTTAGAATCTTGTTGATTATCGCTCATGGTAGAGTCCTTAGTGCTATTTTATAATGGGGCTTGGGGCTTAGAGGTTGCTGATATTTTAACAAACGACTATCGATTAACCACAAAAAAGCTGAGACGCGCTCAGCTTTTGGGCTATATATTCTGCGATATGAAAAGACAGTATGCTAAAAAGCTACTCTCTTTATAGGGCACTTATCAGTCATTTTCAAGGAAAGAGCGTAGATGCTCAGAACGTGATGGATGACGCAATTTACGCAAGGCTTTTGCCTCAATCTGACGGATACGCTCACGCGTCACATCAAACTGCTTACCGACTTCTTCCAACGTATGAACCGTTGGCATATCGATACCCAAACGCATTTAAAGCACGCGTGCGTCACGTTCTGTAAGGTTGCCAAGTACATCTCGAGTGGCTTCACGTAGACCGGCAGATGTCGCATCGTCAACCGGGCTTGAGATCGTCCCATCTTCAATAAAGTCACCTAGGTGCGAGTCTTCATCATCACCGATTGGCGTCTCCATCGAGATAGGCTCTTTGGCGATTTTTAGCACTTTACGAACTTTGGCTTCGTCCATCTCTAAGCGTTCGCCTAATTCTTCAGGCGTTGGCTCACGTCCCATTTCTTGTAGCAGCTGACGTGAGACACGGTTTATCTTATTAATAGTCTCAATCATATGCACAGGGATACGGATGGTGCGCGCTTGGTCAGCGATAGAGCGAGTAATCGCTTGACGAATCCACCAAGTGGCATAGGTTGAGAACTTATAACCACGGCGATATTCAAACTTATCAACCGCTTTCATCAAACCAATGTTACCTTCTTGGATCAAATCCAAGAATTGTAGACCACGGTTGGTATATTTTTTAGCAATAGAGATAACGAGACGTAAGTTGGCTTCAACCATCTCTTTTTTGGCACGGCGGGCTTTGGCTTCACCAATAGCCATACGGCGCGCGACATCTTTCATGTCGTGGATTTCCATCTCAAGCTTGTGCTCGTAATCACGAATAGCACGTTGCAAAAGAATCACATCATCGGTAACTTTTTCGAGCGTGGCAGCAAATGCAGGCTTGCCTTTAATGCGCTCAATCAACCAATCAACGTTGGTCTCATTACTTGGAAAGGTCTTACGGAACTCTTCACGCGGCATACGACCACGGCGAATCACCAAACGCATGATTTGACGCTCATGCTTACGCACGTCGTCATAGACATCATGCATGATTGCCATGACTTGGTCAGATAAGCGATTATTGAGCTTTAGCATCATAAAGCGGCTAGCAAGCTCTTCATAAGCTTCATTAGCTTGTGCACTACCACGATCATAATCAAGCAATGCTTGCTTAGCTTTAATAAATAGATGCTCAATCTCTTCTAAGCGCAAGCGCACTTCTTCTGGATCGATACCGCTGGTTTCTTCTTCAGCGTCCTCTTCAACTTCGTCTTCGTCCTCGTCGTCATCATCAAGACCATTTTTTGCTTTGGTTTTTGCTTTGATGACAGGCGGATTTTCTTTCTCTTCTTTGATACGCTCGCGCTCTTCTTTCGCGGCTTCTTTTGCTTCTTGTGCAGCGATTTTATCTGCTTCGGTTTCAGGGTCTAAAAAACCGGTAATGACATCAGAAAGTTTTTTCTCGCCATCTTGTACTTTTTGGTACTCGTCAAGTACAAATTGCACCGTACCCGGCCAGTAAGACATGGCGTGCTGTACGTCACGAATACCTTCTTCGATACGTTTGGCAATGGAAATCTCGCCTTCACGGGTAAGCAAATCGACCGTACCCATCTCACGCATATACATACGCACAGGGTCGGTGGTACGACCTGGCTCAGTCTCAACAGACGCTAATACCGCTGCTGCTTCATCCGCTGCCATGTCATCATCACTTGAATCGTCGTTCATCAAGATGTCATCGGCATCAGGAGCAGATTCAAAGATTTTGATACCAACGTCGGTCAGCATTTGTACAATATCTTCGATCTGATCGCTTTCGGTAATAGAGTCGGGCAGTTGGTCATTCACCTCAGCATAGGTCAAATACCCTTGCTCTTTACCCATTTGGATTAAGGTGGCCAGTTGAGATGTGGACTTAGAAACTGACTTATCGTTCATAAATACTCGCTTACTTTGTATCGGACATTTTTATATTGTGACTCGCTATCGCTTGCTGGGTGCGTTGATCTTATCAATCGATTGATCAAAATAGGGCGTAAAGGGTGTCAATAATATCAAAAATGAGTGGATATGAATAAAGGCTAAAAATACTACAATTACAATGCTACAAAACTGCTAGAAATTGGTCGCGCTCAAAAGACTTCAGAATAGTATTGCCTAAAAAAATGCTGCCTAAAATATAGACTACTTAAAACTAAGCTCTAAAATTTTATACTTAAAATCGTGCTCAACAATGCAATCGTCTGGTCATTTTTTCATCGTGCATTGAGCCATACTATAAATATATAGCGACATAGTTTAACACATACCAGTGTAATCAAGCACGAGGTAGTGGTATCTACCGACTGTTTTTACTGATTATTTACCATCAGTTGAATGTTTGACATCATTTTAAGGTCGGCTTTGACTACGGGGTATAATCATTAATAATGGGGACAGCTGCTATACTTTTAAAGGGTTGCTGTTTGATAAATAAAATCTAATGACCATATTAAGATTTAACCGTTGCCATTTGTGCCGATTGCTCTGCTTGCTGCGCACGTAGCCAATCATTTAATAACTGTGATTGTTTGCGGACAATCGCTAGTTTTATATTGTCAGGATTTTTAATCAAATCTTGTGTTTTTTTCTTCATATGACGTTCAATCAGCTGGCTGACCAACTCTTCGACCAAACCATCAAGACTTAAGATATTACGACTGGTCAAGGCTTTATAGAAACTGCCCCAATCACGGCTAAGCGTCTCTTGGGTCAAGGGTTTGACGTTAGATAAGATAAAGTGCGCTGCCGCATTGGCATCTTTTGGCAAATAATTCAGGCAGCACTTAATGGTACTGACGACATCAAGTAGTGCCGCGTCTTGCATATCTTCCCAAGCAAGTGGGCGTAAAACATCAGCCGAGGCTTTTTGCTTGAGATGAGCGGGCAGGTGCAACTCATTAATACCGGCTTTTTGCCAAATCGACTCGATAGGATCATCAATCAAGGCGCGCGGTTGGAAGACAAAGCACAGCTGTAATTGCTGGCTGATGGTCATCTCGCCATCAAAATCTAGCAGTGCATCTTTTGCCTCGATATTTTGGCTACGCTTACCGCCAAGTTTTTGGTAAATATCATTGTTCAGTAGATAGCGAAAGCTACTACCTTTAGGTAATGCCGTGGTCAATGCGCGTACTTGTGACATGAGCTTGGCTTTACCTTCTACCAAAGTCAAATCATGACGTTCACTCAAATAGGCAAAAATATACTGTGATAGCGGCATGGCATTAGCTATTTGCTCACGCATGGCATCACCGCCCTGACTTTTTATAAAGGTATCGGGGTCATGATTGTTGGGCAGTGTTAAAAATCTTAGCTCTTTGTCATCACTGAGCACTGGCAAAGCTACTTCAAGCGTGCGCCAAGCGGCTTTTTGTCCGGCGCTATCACCATCGAAACTCAGGGTTAACGTTGGATTGAGCGTCAAAAGTCGTGATATCTGACTCTCATTAATTGCCGTACCCATCGACGCAATGGCACCATAGATACCCGCTTGATACAGGGCAATCACATCCATATAGCCTTCGACTACCAGCCAGTTATCCGCACGCTTTTGGCGTGACTCATAATAGCCATATAATACGTGCTGCTTATGAAAGACGGGCGAGTCGGAGGAGTTGATATATTTGGGTTTCATTTCATCATCAAGCGCACGACCACCAAAACCAATAGTGCGTCCTTGATTGTCTCGAATTGGGAAAATAACCCGATCACGCAGCAGGTCATAATCGCGCCCAGATTCTGATTGGCGTACTAAACCAAGCGCCTTTAGACCTTCGATGTCTTGTGGGAACTGATGCTCAAGATGTTGCCAACCAAAGGGCGCATAGCCTAAGCCAAAGGTCTTAAAGATGTCTTCAGTGATACCGCGCGATAAAAAATAGTGCTTGGCATGAGGATGAATCGTGAGGTTATGCTGATAAAACAGCTGTATCTGCTCTAGCAGCTCATATAAATTGCCATCTTTATCAGCAATACCGCTCATATCCTGCACTTGTGTGATGTCATTGCTGTCTACCAGCCAGGCAGGCGGATAGCTATTATCAGCGTGATATTCTGAACCATAATCATCCGCCATATAAGGCATAGAGTCATAGGACTCTAGTGGCGGGTAGTTCTCATAGCTATTGTTGTTAAAATGACTGTCATTATAATTTGATGACACGTGCCCTGATGGTATATCAGCAGATATTTGCGCAGAATTTAAAGGCTTATTCGGTGCTTGAGTTGCTGCTACTGGTGGCTTTATAGTCGGCTGTTTTTTGCTACGCTGATAGCTGACATTTTGCTGCTCTTCTTTTGGCACTTCAATGCCAGTCTGTTTTGACAGCTCATTGACCGCTTCAATAAAGGTAAAGTTTTCATAATCACGCAAAAAACTGATAGCATTGCCACCGACACTACAGCCAAAGCAATGGTAGATATTCTTTTGTGGATTGACATAAAAAGACGGTGACTTTTCGCCATGAAAAGGACAGCAGCCTTTATACTCACCACCAGCACGTTTAAGCGTGGTATGACGCCCAATGATACTGACTAAGTCAGCTTGGCTATTTAATTGCTCAAGAATGTGATTTGGGATACTCATGCGAAAAACAGTTCACCATAGGTGCAATATTGTTGATGCTCAAAATAATGCAAAAACCAAGACAGAAAAAATAAGGCCAACCGTATCGTTGACCTTATTTTTAGTTGACGTCTATCAGCATAATAATGTTAGGAAATAGACGCTATGGATTAAAAGCGCCTAAACGCTCCCATATCATCCTTATGCTGAAATAGGATTAATTACCCTCTGTCATATCGGTGCTATCCGTTTCAACCGCACCTAAGCGTACACGGCGATTGTCATCAGTCAGGCGCAGCGGAGAGGTGCTGCTTGGCGCCGCTGTATTGGCAGCAGCATTGTCGCTCGGTAATCTCAATTGAGTGGCATTACGAATGACTTGGGTTTTAGTTGCGCCGCTGTAATTGTCTGTCGCAACTGAAGTATCTTTATTAAAACGACTCAGCTGTCCAAAAGTCAATTTGTTTACCAAAGAACGCTCACGTTTGGTATTGATCTTCACGCGTCCATCAGCGCTTAGCATGTTTGGATAGTTAATTTGCAATAGGGTTTTATACTCTTTTGCCAAATCATTTAGACCCAATTTTTCATGGCTATATGCAAGGACAGCAATCGCATCTGGCACAGATTCGCTTAGTGGATAGTATTGAAATACCCATTTGGCACGGTTAACAGCCGCCACATAAGCTTCACGCTCGATATACCAGTTGGCAGCACTCATCTCGCTTTCGGCAAACTGATTGTAAATAAAAGTCATGCGCTGAGCGGCGTCAGGTGCGTAGGGACTATTTGGATATTTGTTCAGCAGCTCTTGGAAATTGGCAAAAGCAATACGGTAGTAGGCGGTATCACGTTCCGCTTGATTGAGCTTAAACAGTTTTAGACCTTCAGACGAGCCTTGCATATTGGCAACGCCGCGCACATAGTAAGCGTAGCTCACCTGTGGGTTCGATGGGTACAGACGAATGAACTGCTCAGCACTGGCAGCAGCGGTTTCATATTTACCACTTGCATACTGCGCATACATCATATCGAGCAATGCTTGCTCTGCATACTGTCCAGTAGGGTAAAAAGTACGTAAGCTAGTCAAGTCTTCTATCGCTTGGGTATAGCGACCTTTATCAATCTGGGCAATAGCGTCATTATAATACGCTTGCTCTGACTTCTCAGCAGTAACAACCGCATCTACGTCTTTACCGCCGGTAAGGTTTTTAAAGGTTTGACAACCCACCAAGTTGACACTTAGGGCAAGTAAGGTGATTGAGGACAGTTTGATAAACGTATTGCCAACAGCTTGCATACTTCTTCTCCGACACAAGACGTATAATAGCAGTGAGGCTATCATACTATTTAGTAAATTGATGATAAAAAACGATGCTAAGTGCATCAATAGTGGTCTGTCATTGGGCATGCCAGTCACTGAGCATGCTTGTTATCGTTGTGAACAAATCGCTATATGAATAAATCGTTATTCAAAAGAGTTTATTTGACAAATTGTTGCGCAATAGGTCGTGCCTCAAATCAAGCGCTGCTACAGCAAGCATTTTGATAACGATACAGTGCTATAGCATACAGCAAAACATGGCTTACTTTATAGAATAACCGTTGCTGCGTCTATTTTTTCGTTATCTATTTTGTAGTGCGGCATATCTCTTGACTATTTTATCAGATGCCGCTTTGCGCGCTTTAGTTTAGCATGAGCGGCTGCCGTGAGCGACATCCAAAAGCTGTGACCTAAACAAATATACAGTAAATTACAGCCATGTTATATTTTAGAGAGCTATGAGATGCTATTAATTGCCAGATAACCTAACAGCTTCTATAGGGCTTAAACGCTCAACATGTTACACTAGAGCGATATTATGACCATTTTTTGATTATGACTATTTTTATGGTCAAAAGCGCCGCCCTGTTTTCTTATGAAGTTCTCTTACAAAACTTCGTTAGAGACTTTACCATATATAAATTTGTTATGAATAATGATGCTATGACTACCAATTTACCCGCGAATCAATCCACTGAAGATTCATCAATGACAGACTTATCAACGCAAGGTTCACCTGTGCCAGAATCAATGATACCCAACGAATTATTAACCACTAATGAGCAGTTTGACGAGCATATGGACGACGATAGCGTGTCCGAAGATTTGTCAGATGATGAATTGCTTAATGATGAAGACGAGCATGGCGATGATGAAGTCGCAGGGCAAGCTGTGCCTGTTGTGATTGACGTGAAGCATACGGTCATAGAAGACGAAGCAGGTTTGCGTATTGATAAACTGGCATCAAAAATATTTACCGATTTTTCACGTGTTCAGTTACAAGGATGGGTCAGTGATGGCAGCTTGCTTTATAACGGCAGCGTCCAAAAACCAAAAATTCGTGTCAAAGCCGGTGATGTGTTGCATTTATCGACGACTTTAGAGCAGCATAGTGAAGATCAGCCAGAAGATATCGCAATCGACGTGGTTTATGAAGATGATGACGTATTGGTCATCAATAAGCCAGTCGGCATGGTGGTACATCCAGGTGCGGGCAATCAAACAGGCACTTTGGTAAACGCGTTATTGCATCACTATCCACAACAGCACCATTTGCCGCGGGCAGGTTTGGTACATCGTATTGATAAAGATACCTCAGGGCTATTGTTGATTGGTAAAACCAAGCCAGCACAGCTTGCGCTGATGGAGCAGCTAAAGGACAAGTCGGTCTATCGCCATTATCAATGTGTGGTAGCAGGGGATGCCGCCAGTCTATCGCGCCATCGCCGTATTGACGCGCCAATCGGACGCCATCGTAATCAGCGTACTAAAATGACAGTGATGACGGCAGGACGCGAAGCTGTGACTCATTTACTGAATGTAACTGCACTTAACGGTAACTATTGTTTGTTGGATATAGGGCTTGAGACAGGTCGTACGCATCAGATTCGTGTGCATTTGAGTCATATTACCTATCCTATCGTTGGCGATAGAGTCTATGGCGGTCGTCGTCAGCTGCGTGCCGGTCTAACAGAAGCGCAGCGTCAAGCGATTAATAATTTTCCTCGTCAAGCACTCCATGCTTATACATTGGGTTTTGTCCATCCAACGACTGGTGAAGATATTGAAGTCACCACGCCAATGCCTGAAGATATGCAGCAACTAATGGCGGTATTAAGTGACGGCTATGATGACGAATAAGCGATACAAAGATATTTCATTAAAACGGTAAATCCGCTATGAAAAATATGCTTCCCATGACATTGTTGGCACAGCTTGATGATGTGGCTGTGTTTCAAACGGCTGCTTTTTCCGTTCCCGAAGGTTTAGATGTTGATAAAGGTGGATGTGAAAGCAATCAGCACATTTCTCAACAGTTGCATCAAGCCCATCACACAAATTATGGTGAGCTAAACTTGGGTCTGCATGTCAATGATGATGCAAGCGCAGTATTAAACAATCGGATGCATACCCTTGCTGCAATCAATAAGCAGTTGATAACGCAGCAAGGTTTACCTATTCATAGCGCACCTATTAAAGCGCTACACTGGGTCAATCAAGTTCATGGTAATCATATCCATGATATTGACACAACAGTGCTCAGTATGGCGCCTATGGCTGCTGATGCCATGGTTAGTCATAAAGATGGTACTGGGCTTGCGATAATGACTGCTGACTGTGTGCCGATCGTTCTTTATCAGCCAGCGACAGGGAAGATTGCAGCGATCCATGCTGGTTGGCAAGGGCTGGAATGCGGCGTGATCAAAGCCACCGCTGAACGCTTTAGCGATAGCGGTCAGATTATGGCGTGGGTAGGGGTTTGTATCAGTCAGGATAGTTATGAAGTTGATAGGAGTGTTCGAAATAAGTTATTGGCAGGTTGCATCGAAAATAACTCGTTGACGGTAGATGCTATAAGTAATTTTGATGGGCGCTATGTGATAGCGTCTGCTACTACCAAATCAGAGATGCTTGGCGCAGCGAATACGTTATCCAACAATGCGACAGTCGATGCCCATAAAATTAAGATAAATTTGCCAAAACTTGCGATGGATCAATTGCAATCAGCAGGGATTGTCGTATGCAATGAATCTTCTATCCCTTGTAGTTATGCAGATGGTCGCTACTATTCTTATCGGCGTCAGACCCATTTGCAGCAGCCTGCGACGGGTCGGATGGCATTGATTATTGCGCGTAGTGCCCCATTGTCACAGTAGTCTTTCATTATCAGCGTGTTTCTATTTTTTAATTTGAAACCGCTACCTGTTAT
>NZ_DATIRM010000117.1:0-8610 GCF_035469765.1 Psychrobacter sp. | reverse complement strand
CATTCTTGCCCTAACTTTGTTAATAGGGTGAATAAAATCGCCGGTTTATTTACAATAAGGCACGGTTCAACATATACAGTATAAAAAACCCATAAACTGCCAAGCAATTTATGGGTTCATTTTCTTATCTTGGGTAAGTGTTGCTTACGCTCAAAGCAGAGCTTGGCTTATACCAGCTTAGCCAATACTGCCTGCCCCATCTCTTGGCACCCTACTTGCTTTAGTCCAGCTTCACTGCTGTCTAAAATATCAAGCGTGCGTAGACCGTCATCAAGAACATCACTTACTGCTTGCTCAATCGCTTGTGCTGCTACTTCCTGTTTAAAGGTATAACGCAGCATCATAGCGACAGATAAGATGGTCGCCAATGGATTGGCTTTATCTTGTCCTGCGATATCAGGCGCTGAACCATGACAAGGCTCGTACATACCCTTGCCAGATTCATCGAGACTTGCTGATGGCAACATACCAATAGAGCCTGTCAGCATCGCTGCCTCATCAGATAAGATATCACCAAATAGATTGCCTGTTACCATAACATCGAACTGCTTAGGATCTTTAATCAGCTGCATACAAGCATTGTCAGCATACATATGAGATAACGCCACATCGCTATATTCTGCCTGCTGTAGCTCAATCATCGTCTGCTTCCAAAGCTCAGTCACTTCTAGGACGTTGGCTTTGTCTATCGAACAAACTTTGGCAAGTGTACCCGCCGCTTGCGCACGGGTTTTCGCCAATTCAAAAGCAACCTTACCGATACGAGTAATTTCGCTCGTACTATACACCATGGTGTTATAACCTTGCTGCTCACCATTCTCTAACGTACGAATGCCGCGCGGCTCACCAAAATAAATACCGCCTGTCAGCTCACGAACAATCAGCAAATCTAAGCCCGAGATAATCTCAGGTTTGATACTTGAGGCATTCACAAGCTGCGGATAAAGTTTAGCCACACGTAGATTGGCAAACAAGCCAAGCTCGCTACGAATTTTAAGCAGACCACGCTCAGGGCGTTTACTACGCTCAATACCATCCCACTTAGGACCACCAACCGCACCCAATAACACTGCATCTGCTGCACGCGCACGTTGTAATGTTTTTTTTGGCAGAGGTTCCCCAGTTGTATCGAATGCCACACCGCCGATCAATCCAGATTCAAGGGTCAAACCTAACGCAAACTTATTATTGACAGCATTCAGCACATCAATGGCTTGGGTCATGATTTCAGGGCCGATACCATCGCCTGCTAAGGTTAAAATCGTTGCCATACTAATCCTTGTGGTTAAGTAACTTTTATTATTTATTTGATGCTTGCTTCTGCTATCCGCTCATGGCGACAGACTTTTAGCGATTATACTTTTATACTTTGGCTTTTACTTTTGGTGATGCTGCTTTGATGACACGAGTTTCTGCAAACTCTCCTTGATAGTTAGTACCAATCTGCTTGCAAAAGCGACGCTGTACCGTATTTCCTTGATAAAGTTCAACACATAAAGGCTCGGGTGATGCCGTTTCTAGTAAGCTACCGGATTTTTGACCAGATTTATTTTGATAAGCACGCAGCTGATAAGTACCCGGTGTCGAAAAATCATGAATCATTGCAAAGCGCTCTACATAGCCCACGTTATTTTCTGGATAAAAATTCACATGCACTTCGCGTTTAGCAGGCTTTACCCGCGCATAATAATTGGTTAGCCTTGGCATAGCAGACGCTGATAATGGCACAATCTTCATCGAATTATTATGCATAAGTGGCGTCATATCCATCGTCATAGTGACTTTGGAATGCTTACTGCTAGTAAAGATTTTCTTACCTTCGCTGGTAGCCTTCATTGCAACCAACATACTAGAGTTCACAGGCTTATGAGTTTCAGGCGATATAACCATAGTACGGTCTATCTGCACAATCTCACAGTGATAGGTACCGACACAGGCAATGTTTACTTCACCAGCGATCGGTTTAATAGTACCCGTCCATACCTTTGCGCTTTCTGCTTGCTCTATCTGTTGATAGCCTGTCAACGCCTGACAACCAGATAGCCCTAAGCTTGCGGCAATAAACGTGCTTGTCCAAACAGCAAAACGTATTTTATTCATAATAGCGGCTACTATTTATCAAGTGAAAATTATAATAAGGTAAAAACAGATTACCCTTCATTTTAGCCACTTACTCACCATAACTCAACGCTGTATTAGCGCTGAGCTATTTTTTATGGTGGCTTACTATTTACGTTATTTGCTTGCGATTGGCTGTTTGATCCTCTTATTCATAAGGTTAATAATACCAATCACTACGACTACGCTTTGACTTCATTGAATATCCAAGGCGTTTTTTGCATCATTTTTTGCTCATAGTCTTTGATCGCATCGCTTTGCTGCAACGTCAGTCCGATATCATCAAGACCATTTAATAGGCAATGCTTACGGAAGTCATCAACTTCAAATGCATATTCTTCGCCCGTTGGTGTGATGACTACTTGACGCTCAAGATCTGCAGTCAGCTCATAGCCTTCGTTAGCAAATGTTGCTTTCATTAAGGTGTCAACGATTTCTTCGTCCAATACAATCGGTAGCATGCCATTTTTAAAACAGTTGTTATAAAAGATATCGGCAAAGCTTGGTGCAATAACCGTACGAAAGCCATACTCTGAAAGTGCCCAAGGCGCATGTTCACGGCTTGAGCCGCAGCCAAAATTTCGACGAGCTAGTAAGATGCTAGCACCCTGATAGCGTGGCTTATTCAGAATAAAGTCAGGATTGATAATACGTGTGCTGTTGTCTTGACCCGGATAGCCTTCATCGAGATAACGCCAATCATCAAATAAATTGACGCCAAAACCGGTACGCTTAATAGACTTCAAAAACTGTTTTGCAATAATCTGGTCGGTATCGACGTTTGCGCGATCAAGTGGGCAAACGATACCTTTTTGGGTGTTATAAGCTTGCATAGTATTTCCTATCAATATTGTGCTTATTATTAAATGACGCGTAATAACTAAAACGTTCGCACATCCACAAAGTGACCTGCCAATGCAGCTGCCGCTGCCATCGCTGGACTGACCAAATGCGTACGACCGCCATTACCTTGACGGCCTTCAAAGTTACGGTTCGAGGTCGAAGCGCAATGCTCTTGTGGCTCAAGCTTATCAGCATTCATCGCAAGGCACATCGAGCAGCCAGGCTCACGCCATTCAAAACCTGCATCCGTAAACAAGGTATCTAGGCCTTCTGCTTCCGCCTGAAGTTTTACTTGCCCAGAGCCAGCAACGACAATCGCTTCTTTGATATTATCAGCAACTTTACGACCTTTAATCACGGCGGCGGCATCACGTAAATCTTCGATACGCGAGTTGGTACAAGAGCCAATAAAGATACGATCCAGCTGAATATCGGTAATTTTTTGACCCGCTTGCAAGCCCATATAGGTATAAGCGCGTAACCAACCTTCTTCTTGTGCCTCATCAATGGCTTGATCTGGCGTTGGCACTGATTGGGTGATATCAACTACCATTTCAGGTGAGGTACCCCAAGAGACTTGCGGCGCAATTTGACTACCATCAATCTCAATCACGCTATCAAATACGGCGTCATCATCTGAATAAAAAGTACGCCAATACGTTTCTGCTTGCTGCCACTGCGACTCATTCGGCGCATAAGGACGACCTTTGACATAGTTAATAGTCGTATCATCGACCGCAACCATACCGACGCGCGCACCTGCTTCAATCGCCATATTACAGACGGTCATACGACCTTCCATGCTCATATCTTCAAAGACTTGACCAGCAAATTCAATCGCATGCCCTGTCCCTCCCGCGGTACCGATTTTTGCAATGATAGCTAATACGACATCTTTTGAAGTCACGCCAGCACCAAGCTCACCCGTGACACGGATTTGCATATTTTTTGATTTTTTTTGAATCAAACACTGGGTGGCCAATACATGCTCAACTTCAGAGGTGCCGATACCGTGCGCTAAGCAGCCAAGTGCACCATGAGTGGCGGTATGTGAATCACCGCAAACGACGGTCATACCAGGCAATACCAAGCCTTGCTCAGGACCCACGACATGCAAGATACCTTGACGCGCATCATTAATCGTAAACTCAGCTATATCAAATTTGGCACAGTTATCATCTAACGTCAGTACTTGTAGGCGAGATACTTTATCTTTAATACCTGCCACACCTTCTGAACGTTCTTTGGTGACTGTCGGCACATTATGGTCAGGGCTGGCAATATTAGCTGACAGACGCCACGGCGCTCTATTAGCCAAATCCAAACCCTCGAACGCTTGTGGACTTGTCACTTCATGCAGCAAATGGCGGTCGATATAAATCAGGCTCGATCCATCATCACGCTTGGTGACTTCGTGAGCATTCCAAAGTTTGTCATATAACGTTTGACCGGCCATATTGCTATCCTTTTTATTGGCTAATGACTTAATGTTTCGTTTACCTAGCCCATAGGGCGCTAGGTTTTTACTCTAATATAAAATGATAATTACTATAATCGGCACTTAAAATAAGATTTATGGCGCAAATTATCAAGTAAATACAATAAATATGTCTCAATACGTCTTGATGTCTTGTGATTATAGCAGGCTAATCCTATAATAATAATTGATGATTTTTGTATAGTCCCAAACTTTTATTTCTAATACATTGTGACTGGGTCAGCCAACTTATATTTATAGCTTATTATTTAGCTAAGGACATCGGTGTGAATACTACGAACTTAACGACATTCGTGATGGTTATGCAAACAGGCAGCATTTCAGGTGCAGCAGAAAAGCTGTTTATCACTCAGCCTGCTGTCAGTAAACGCATCAAAAATCTAGAAGACGAGTTCAACATCACTTTATTTGATACAGTGGGTCGCGGCATCGTACCTACCCAAGCTGCTAGTGAGATGTTACCACATGCCAAACGTTGGCTTGAGGACTATGAAAACTTCAAAATCAATCTCCAACATTCTAAGCATATTGTATCTGGCAAGCTTGTCATTGGCACCAGTCACCATATAGGCTTACATCATTTGGCACCTGTGCTTAAGCATTTTATCCAAGCCTATCCTGCCGTACAGTTAGAGGTGCATTTTGTTGATTCAGAAACGGCACATAAAGCAGTACTTGATGGTGATTTGTCATTAGCCTTTTTGACGCTGCCGCCTGTTTATGATAAGCGCTTGACCTATCATACGCTATGGTCAGATCCGCTCTACTTTATGACTGGTGCCTTATCTCCTTTAGCCACTAAGTCTAATGTGACACTTGAGCAATTAGCGCGCTACCCTGCTATCTTGCCATCTGCCAATACCTTTACCAGTCAGATTACTTTGGCTGAATTTGCCAAACACAATCTAAAGCCCTATGCCACCATGAGCACCAATCCGCTTGAATCTATTCGGATGCTGGTATCTGTAGGACTTGGTTGGTCAGTGTTACCGCAAACCATGATTAGCCAAGATTTAGAACGCATTGATATGGCAGACAATATAGAATTGCAGCGTCATTTAGGCGTGGTAATTAACCCAAAACTGACCCAATCAAGCAGCGTTACTGCACTATTAGATTTGCTAGCACCGATTGAATAAGGTGCTATTCGCTAAAGATTGCTAGGCGGGGCAGTGTTAGTAAATAACCAAGCGCTATTATCTGTTATAAGCGATCAAATTCGCATTTGTCACACTCATGCGTTATAATACGCCTGACGTTAATTTTATAACATAAGTTTACCGAACTAACACTGATAATCATATATTGAACGGTTTTAGTAATATATGATAGTAAACAGTAGGTTTAATGGTTTTAAACGATTGGTTATATAAGCGGATAATATTTAGTAGCGATACGCAGATAACAGGCCTTTGACATAGTAAATAGAGGTCTGTTTGCCCTTTTTCTGCCAGTATCACTTCAAGATTATTGGTTCCCAAACAGCATCAATCCTATAAAACTAACAGAAAATATAGAATAAAAGCCATTATGCCCTACTTAATGGCTTTTTTCGTCTTTAAATATTGTTTTTACTATCATTTGGTAAGACTTACGTTTTCTTGTTAAAAATAATAACCGCCAACCTTGTTGGTTAAGGACAGTTTATATGAACGGAGTTTCTAGTGGCGTGCTGATATCACTTGGCGCCTATTTCTTAGTGATGATTGGCATCGGGATTTATGCTTATTTCAAGCAATCAAACGATACTGAAGGCTATATGCTTGGCGGTCGTAATCTAGGTCCAGCCGTTACTGCACTATCGGCAGGTGCCTCAGATATGTCAGGCTGGTTATTACTTGGTTTACCTGGTTATATGTATGCGGACGGTGTCGTTAGCATATGGATTGCACTTGGTTTGACATTGGGTGCATTTTTAAACTATATCATCGTGGCACCACGTCTGCGTGTTTATACCGAAATCGCTGACAATGCCATCACTTTACCGGATTATTTTGCAAATCGCTTTGAAGATAAGTCGCACATGCTGCGTGTTATCTCAGCAGTGGTTATTATCTTATTCTTTACCGTCTATACCGCAGCAAGTTTGGTGGGTGGTGGTAAACTCTTTGAGAGCTCACTGAACCTATCATATAGCACAGGTCTATGGGTGACCGCTGGTGTGGTCGTTGCCTATACACTGTTCGGTGGTTTCTTAGCCGTATCGATGACTGACTTTGTACAGGGCATCATCATGCTGTTTGCGATGGTCATCGTACCTGTCGTCGCCTTTACTGATCTTGGCGGCATTTCAGCCACTACTGAAGCAGTTCGCAACATCGATCCAAGCTTGCTTAATATTACTAGTGGTATGAGTATCCTAGGTATTGTCTCGTTAATGGCATGGGGTTTGGGTTACTTTGGTCAACCGCATATCATCGTACGCTTTATGGCAATTCGCTCAGTCAAAGATGTCCCTACTGCGCGTAATATCGGTATGAGCTGGATGATTGTCAGCCTGATTGGTGCATTGATGACTGGCTTTGCGGGTCGCGCTTATGTACAAAAAACAGCGATGACTTTAGAAGATCCTGAAACTATCTTCTTAGTATTTACACAATTCTTATTCACACCACTGGTTTCTGGTTTCTTGTTAGCCGCTATTTTAGCCGCGATCATGAGTACTATCTCATCACAACTATTAGTCGTATCAAGCTCATTAACTAAAGATGTTTATAAGCTGTTTTTTGATAGAGATGCACCAGAAGCACGCCAAGTAATGGTAGGCCGTCTGTCAGTTATCGTAGTTGCAGTAGTTGCCATTTTACTTGCTTCTAATCCTGAAAGCTCTGTATTAAGTTTAGTTTCTAACGCTTGGGCAGGATTTGGCGCCGCATTTGGACCGTTGGTTATCTTTAGTCTTATCTGGCGTGGCATGAACCGAAATGGTGCTGTCGCAGGTATGGTCGTTGGTGCATTAACTGTTATCTTATGGATCTATGGTCCTTTCCAGATGAACGGTATGGCGCTAAATAGCTGGTTATATGCTATCGTTCCGGGCTTTATCTTAAGTACTATCGCCATCTTTGCTGTTAGCATCATGACGGGTGGTCCAAAAGCGTCCGTCTCAGCGAAGTTTGAAGAGATGGAAATGAACTTAAACAAATAAGCACTTTGTCATTACTGTTGTTAAATATAAAAGCCTCGCTACTCTAACAGTAGTGAGGCTTTTTATTGGCTGATTAAATATCATTAGATTTCTTCAATGCTAGCTCGCGCTAAATCTCATTGTGTCATCAATTAACGTAATAAAAAGATGAGCGTAATCATCTCTCTACGTCTATCAATCTGGCAGTTATCACCCATTCATTTTAGAGTAGACACAGTGTCACTAGGATAGTTCTTGCAGCCTCTATCTGGGTAGGCACAGCAAGCAAGAAAAATTAATACTAGCAGTACGTGATGTATTGATATTGCCTTCCACCGTCTATATACAATTAGACTTCTTAATTCAGCCAATAAAAAAGCGACCCATCATGGATCGCTTTTTTATTTATACTGTGGTTATCTAAAATAAAGTGTTACTTTCCTTGATATGAAAGCTTCATGCCAAGGATATAGCCATCATTGTCTTGGAAATCACCAACGATTTTATCTGTTGGTAATTGACCTTTGGCATCACCGAACCATAGGTATTTACCACCTGCTGACACTGCCCAGTTTTCAGTGAAGTTATACTTGGCACCAAGACCGACACTATAGTAGCCCTCAATTGGACCTAGAGAAGTGACTGGATTACCAGCACCGCTGTCCCAACCAACTGTACCACTAACCGCTAACGCTGGTGCTATACGCTTAGCCAAACCCAACTCTACTTGCCATTGGTCATCTTCATACTCGACAAGATCTAAACCGTTAGGACGTGCAGCGCTTGTGCTAACCTGATTATATAGTGGCGGTGTGATGACAAAATCACTCCACGGTACCCAGCGTACTTTTGCCGTGGCCAAAGTAGTTGGATTAACACCAGTTTGGAAATCAAAGTTTACTGATTGTGGTGTCGTCAATTCCATTTCATTAACTTGAACTGGATTAATACCCAGTGCTGCGGCTATCGGATAGGTTTCAGCAATCTTCATCTTATGATCAATTTCAGAGCGGTAGGTCAAAGC
>NZ_DATIRM010000116.1:0-13277 GCF_035469765.1 Psychrobacter sp. | reverse complement strand
GCTGTTTTTGATGGTTTTTATATCAACCATATAAAAGATGTATATGTAGTATTTACTATGAATCTATAAAATTAAACACTTCGTTACAACCATATGAGCTATGAGCGCTATAGTGGTCAAATTATTAAGCTGTTTTAAGAGTTGCTATAAACGTTTTATATATCATCTGACTTATAGCCACATAGCTGCATAGCTACGTAAATATGCAAGTTGGGCTTTATAAGTTGCATGGATTAAAAAGCTTGATCCCAAAATATGACTGCAAGGTATGATTTTCATGACACTATCTTTTAAATCCGCCCTATTGCCAAGTATGCTTGCCATCAGTCTAGCATTAGGTGCTTGCCAAGACCCTTCTGCTTCAATCGGTGAAAATGTTGAAGCAATGAATGCTGATATTCCTGCTGAGATAGAGAATGAGAAGACGACAGTAACAGTAGATAAGGCGGGTGAGATAAGTGCTGAAGAACAAATGATTGCCAATCTTGCGCGTTATCGTTGGACACTACTCGATATCGATGACAAAAGTGGTGGACCTGTAATAACGAAACTTGTAGATATTAAGAATCAAGTAACGCTGTTGTTTAAACAAAATCAAGGTCACAACACCGTAAATTATGGTGTAGGCTGTAACACTATAAGTACTGGTTATCAGCTGCAAGGTCATACACTAACAACCAAAGAGAGCATGAGTACTAAAATGCTATGCGAAAATCTAAATAAGGCAGAAAATCGTTTAGATACCTTGATGCAAGGCACTAGTGAGCTCAGTGTTACTGAAGGTGAGAATCCAGTACTAACGCAAGTGACCAGCAATGCTATCACGTTGACTTGGAAAGGTAGGCTAACGTCACAAGCGAAATACAACAGTAAAGGCGAAACCCTGTTTTGGGCAGTAAATGCTACAATGCTACCTTGCACAGCTGGTAGCTCAAAAATATGCTTGCAAGTAAAGCCAATTACTTATGATGACCAAGGTATTAAAACCAGCGAAGGTGAGTGGTCAGCATTTAATGGTGAGATTGATGGTTATGAGTATGATGGTAAGCATAATGAAGTGCTACGCCTACAACGCTATCAATTAGACAGCGACCAGATATCAGAAGATGAAGAGTATGCTTATGTATTGGACGCTGTTATTGAAAGCTCAGTAGTAGAATAGGGCTGACTGGTTATGATCGAATAATGACATTAAATAGTAACCTTAAATAGTGAAAATAAAAAACACGCGCCTTTTTAGACGCGTGTTTTTTTATGCTTATTTTATGAGTATTCTTAACGCAAATTGCCTAAGTCTTCTTCAGTCAAGCGCCAGCGCCCTTTTTTCTTAGAAGCACCACGCCCGCGCATGGCGCTGTTTAATATGAGTTTGTTCATTGAATGGCTTGAGTGCGCGTGGCAGATGGCGCAAGCAAGACCATCAGCGGCATCTTGCTGTGGTACAAAGTCTAAAGTCAATATGCGGCAGACCATCTCTTGCACTTGCTCTTTTGCCGCAGCACCATAACCACAGACTGCTTGTTTGATTTGACGGGCGGTATATTCTGATACTTCTAAATCTAATGCCACCATCGCTGCAATGGCTGCGCCACGTGCTTGCCCAAGCTTAAGCGCCGAATCAGGGTTTTCTGCCATAAATACCTGCTCGATAGCAGTATAAATAGGCTCATCTGCATATTTTAAATGATGCTGAGTAATACGAGTCAAGCCGTTAAAAATACGTTTAAGGCGTTCAGGCATCTCTTTAGTATCGGTACGTATGGTCCCTGCATCAATATAAGTGAGCTTATCGCCCGTTTGTTGGACGATCCCATAACCGGTCATGCGTGAACCCGGATCAATCCCAATAATAATTGCCATAGTGTTCCGTCTTGCTTACATTTTGTTTTATGACTTAAAAATCAGCCGTAAGTTTGATAGTATAGCAATCAATCCCCATATACATCATATGTTAGCCATTTTAATTTGCATGGCGCTTAATTTATTGATTTTTATTTTATAGGACGACACTTTATGGGTCAGATAGTTGGTATTGCCATCGTATGGTTTATTATCGAGATGCTGCTTTGGTATTTGCTTGCTCAATTTACGAGTGGTTGGTGGGTATTTATGTGGTTTATTATCGCCGCCATCATTGGTATCTCTCTCCTGCGTAAAGGTATGGCTGCTCTTAATCCTATGGCACAGCAGATGAAAGCGGGTGGTATGATGAACCCATCGATGCGTCCACAAGAATCGACGATGATCAAAAGTGTGGCAATGGCAGCCGCTGGTATTTTGCTGCTCATTCCGGGTGTGCTCAGTGACTTGCTAGCATTACTGGTGATATTGCCGCCAGTGCAGAAAAAGCTTAAAGACTTTGCCAACAACTATGTCATGAACAATCAGCAAAAAATGATGGAGATGATGGCAAAGCAGATGGGTGGACAAATGGGCGGCGGACAGAACCCATTCGGTGGTGCTAGTGGAATGGGTGGACAAAACCCGTTTGGCGGCGCAAGTGGTATGAATAATCAAAATCCATTTGGTCAACAACAAAACCCGTTTGGCGATGTATTTAAGCAGCATACAACGGTCGATGGTACGGCAAAAACCATTCCTAAAGATGTGAAAAAAATTACCAAATCTGCTAATGATGAATAAGTGTTTTATCGATAAGTAGACATAAAAAAAGCCCCTTTCGTCGATAACGAAAGGGGCTTATTAGTAATTGTAATTCATTCTTTATAAATGTTGTGCTTATAAATAAAAGAGCTACTAACTGAATAAAACAACCGAAGTGCCGCCGCAAGATGGTGACCCATGAACCGTGAAGTTCAGGGCGGATGCGTCACTGCCTCTGCAGGTTTCCTGATACACCACAAGGGTGCAGGCATACACAATGAAGCAGTAGGTACCACATCCTGGTAAAGCATTATCGGCTCAGGGAATAAACATCTGCTAGCCAACACTTCAGAATATATTTATCTTAACCAATGGTTTGAGTGATTGCAAGTAGGAATTACAGATTACTACGTGGTGTTAATCATTGGCATTATTAAGATAAAGCCATCACTACACATCCAACTTGCAAAAAGTCGTCATATGTTTATTGAAAAGTCAATTTTTCAGCTATTTCAAGATGTGTGCTAAGATAGGCAGCTTTAAACATCCTAAAACAGCATTATAGGCGTTCATTCACTTGAGGAGCGGTAATCCATGACCAATACCCAGCAACAATCAGAATCTATTGATGATAATCAGGCACAGCTAAACAACCAGAAAGATCGTGATAATAATAAAAAAGTGCCTCATATTTTAATGATATTAGATGGGTTTGGGCATCGTGAAGAAGGTAAAGACAATGCGATTGCTGCCGCTAACATGCCAAATTTGGATAAGATTTATGAGCAGTATCCGCATGGATTGATATCGGCATCAGGAGAAGATGTTGGTTTGCCAGACGGTCAGTTTGGTAATTCAGAAGTTGGGCATATGAACTTGGGCGCTGGGCGTGTGCTGTATCAAGATTCAACCCGCATCTCAAGCGAGCTTGCCAACCGTGAATTTTATAAAAACGAAGCCTTGGTAAATGCGGTAAAAGCTGCCAATACGCTTGGTGGTAATGTGCATATTATGGGCTTGCTGTCAGATGGTGGCGTCCATTCTCATCAAGACCATATTGAAGCGATGTGCCATTCAGCGTTGGTACATGGTGCCAAAAATGTCTTTGTACACTGCTTCTTAGATGGACGCGATACACCGCCTAAGTCTGCGGATAAATATATCAATCGCTTACGTGACCATATTGCAAAACTTAATGCTCATTATGAAGGCGGTCGCGTACAGATTGCCAGTATCATTGGGCGCTACTATGCGATGGATCGTGACAATCGCTGGGATCGTGTGCAAAAAGCCTATGAGCTAATTACTGAAGGTAAAGCGGATCGCTTGTCGACCCGTGCTGATGGCGCAGTACAGGCGGCTTACAAAGCACGCGAAACCGATGAATTTATTAACCCAACCGTGGTCATTGGACGTGATGAGGTACCTTATACTGTTGATGACAATGATGCGCTTATTTTTATGAACTTCCGTGCTGATCGCGCCCGTGAGCTTGCGCAAGCTTTTGTATTGCCTGACCATGAGTTTTCGGGGTTTGCCCGTAATAAGCAGCCAAAACTTGCGGCGTTTGTAATGTTGACTAAGTACTCTGATGTTCTGGAAGATAATCCTAAAACCAGCATCGCTTATTACCCAACCTTATTGACCAATACCCTTGGCGAATTTTTGCAAGATAAGGGTAAGACTCAGCTGCGTATCGCTGAAACTGAGAAATATGCTCATGTGACGTTTTTCTTTAGCGGTGGTCGTGAAGATGAATACAAAGGTGAGACACGTATCTTAGTGCCATCTCCAAATGTTGCCACTTATGACTTGCAGCCTGAAATGAGCGCTCCTGAAGTGACAGATAGATTGGTGGAAGCGATTGAATCTGGTAAATATGACGTATTAGTTGTCAATTATGCTAATGGTGATATGGTCGGTCATACTGGTATCTTTGATGCTGCGGTTCAAGCAGTAGAAGCGTTAGATGTTTGCATTGGTCGTGTGGCAGAAGCAGTACGTGCTGCAGGCGGCGATATGCTGATTACAGCAGATCATGGCAACTGCGAGCAAATGCAGGATTACGAAAGTGGTCAAGTACATACTCAGCATACTACTGAGCACGTGCCACTGATTTATGTCGGTGAGAAAAAAGTACAAGTCCGTAGCGGCGGTAAGCTTAGCGATGTCGCACCCACTATCTTAGCCTTAATGGATATCGAAGCACCGAAAGAGATGACAGGTAAAAGCCTGTTGGTCAGCGCCGAATAATCCAGTTGTGTTAAAGCGCTAGAAATTTATAGTAGTAGCGTTACATTACTTTTAAAGTAGATTTACACTAAAAGGGAGAGCTATTGATCAGCTTTCCCTTTTTTGTTGCTACATTTTGTCTAACATTTCACCTAAGTTACTTGCAATACTCTCCTATTCTTACAAGGACGCTTGATGCTATCTTATGGGCTATTATTCAATAATAACTATATAACAATCCTATAATAATGATAGCTTAACTTTGGACAAATTTTTAGGTGATTTTTATGCATTTTATCAATCCTATCAGTCGTACATTTCCATTGATCTCTAAAAGAGTAGAGCAGTCAGTGAGTGTGATATCCACTTACTCTAACGTCTTAAAGCCGACGCTTATTGTGAGTTTACTGAGCTTAAGTATGATTGCTATGCCAGCACAAGCGGCTGTCAAAGATGCTGCTGCAGGGCACAACGTGAGTCGTACGGCAAGCTTACAACTCATCAGTTTAAATACCGATAATGTACCACTAGACAACGGCGTGGATGATTTATCAGATATTGCTGATATGCGTGAGCCTGCTGATCAAGCTGACGATTTAATTGATAGTGTGGCGGATCAAAGTGTGTTGAACAATGAGTCGGCTGTTATTAATACTGACATTCCTGTTGAAGTGGCTCAAGTATCATTGAATGCGATCTCTCCTGAAACTTTAAAGACCTTTGTGGCATTGATTGACTTAGTGCGCCGAGAATATGTTGATACGGTTAATGATGAGGAGTTGTTTAATAATGCAATGAGCGGCATGTTGACCAAGCTAGATAGCCATGCTGAATTTTTGGACGCTGAAGCCTATGAAAATTTGCGGGCTTTTACGGAAGGCGATGTCGGTGACATTGGTATCAAGGTGGAGTATCAGCCAACCTTGGGTTATTGGGTCATCACTGAAGTAATGGATGATTCCCCTGCCGATAAAAAAGGCATTGCCGTTGGTGATTATTTACATCAGGTTGATGAGTTTAAGCTTGGCGAAGATGAAGAGAGCAATGATATCGAGCAGCTTTTGACAGGCATTGCCGGTACGCAAGTAGATGTGGTGACGTCCAAGGCAGGACGCCGCAAACATACTACCACGTTACAACGTAATAATAGCCATCCTCAACTGATTGAAACCCGTCTTGTAGATGGTATGGCAATTGTTAGGTTGCCAGCTTTTCAAAACAATAGCCGTGAAAAACTGCTGCAAAGCTTGATTGACTTGGATAAGCCTGTAACAGGCATGTTATTAGATTTGCGTGATAATCCAGGCGGGGTATTGGCATCTGCTGTGAGCGTTGCTAGCCTATTTATGAAAGATACCGATGTGGTACAGGTAAAGAGTCGTCAGGCAGATTCGCGTACTTTATCGACCAAAGGTGCGGCATTACTCGAGCCGTTGCCTGTAGTGGTACTGCAAAATCGTTACTCGGCGTCAGCAGCAGAGGTATTGGCTAGTAGCTTGCAAGCGCAAAAGCGTGCCACTATCTTAGGAGAAGTGAGCTATGGTAAAGGCTCAGTGCAGTCAGTGATACCGCTGAATGATGAGCAAGCAGTCAAGCTCACGGTTGCCAACTATATGACCGCTTCAGGTAAAAAAATAGACGGTATTGGGGTCGAGCCTGATGTCGCTCTATCGGGAAGTGAGAGTACATGGGAGCAGCAGGCACTTGACGTATTACGAAAGCAGGCGCTGACTGTAGGTATTCGGTTTGTACGTAATGCAGCGTTAGAAGATGGTACTCACAAGACATCTGACATTAATAATAATGCGCTAAGAAACAATGTCACCGAAAAACCGACCTCTATGGTCAAGACGAAATAAAAACGATAAACCTAAGGGCTGAGTGATTACTCAGCCTGATCTTCTGCAATATCTAGCTTAGTCATGCGATAGCGCAGCGAGCGAAAAGTCGTCCCTAATAATTCAGCGGCTTGGGTTTTATTCCAGCCTGTCTGTTTAAGAGCAGTGATAATGAGCTGTTTTTCTTGCTCTTGTAAATAGTGCTCTAATCCTTGTATAGGTAGCTGACTATTGACTGTGTTTTTTATCGCGCTACTGTTTAATATATCAATATTGCTATCAATACTATTGTCGAGATTGGCTACAGAATTGGTCTTATCACTATCTGCATCCTTGTTTACTGATTCAGCGCGCTTTACCATTGCTTTCACTGATTGCTGCTTCATTGAAGCGTAATGATGCATTATCGTACGATAAGGGTGAGGATTCGCCGTGGTTTGTTGGTTCTCCTCATTCGCTCGCAATCGCTCTTCATCATGTTGATGGGAGGCATGAGTGCTAGGCATATGATTGGGTTGTGGCGCAATAATTTCTGTAGAGGTATGGTTTTTTTGATGGTTATCGATTGTCTGATGCATATCAAAATCAGCTAAGCCAAGATGGCTGACATCAATCGTTATCGTTTCAGCTAATGTGATTGCCCGTTCAAGCACATTACGTAGCTCGCGGACGTTACCGGCAAAATCATGCTGCTGTAAGCGCTGACAAGCCTCAGCGGTTAATGAAGGCTGCGACTCTAATTGCCATTCTTCAGCAATCAGTGCTAAAAAATGCGTCGCCAATACAGGTATGTCATCACGACGTGCGTTTAGTGTGGGCAATTTAAGTTCAATCACGTTAATGCGGTAATATAAATCCTGACGGAACAACCCTGCCTGCACCAATTGATTCAAATCTTTATGCGTCGCTGACAAGATACGGATATCGACCGGCACTTCTTTGGTGTCGCCAATCGCGCGTACGGTCTTCTCTTGAATGGCACGTAATAGTTTAACTTGCATTGCCAAAGGCAGGTCTGCAACCTCATCTAAAAATAGAGTGCCGCCATTGGCCTGTTGAAATAGACCTTGCTTGTCCGCAACTGCTCCTGTAAAGCTGCCTTTTTTATGACCAAAAAACTCTGATTCCATCAGCTCTGAAGGTATCGCCCCGCAGTTTACTGGTACAAAGCTGCCATCACGTCGCGGGCTTAAATCATGAATTAGCCGAGCAACGACTTCTTTACCCGTACCGGAAGCACCTGATAAGAATACTGGCGCTTGTGAGCGTGCCAATTTTAAAATGGTGCTTTTTAAGGGCTGCATCACCGCTGAATTCCCAATCAAACGTTCATCGAGCATTTGCTGTTCAGGTGAGCGCTGAGGAGTAGACTGAGCCGTATTATCTTGCTGAATGACCTTTAGCGCATTTTCAACCAACTGCCGTAAACGTGGTAGCTCAAGCGGCTTATTAACGAAATCAAAAGCACCCAGTTTTAATGCCTCAATGGCTAAATCCATACTGCCATGTGCTGTAATCACCGCGATGGGTTTACTGGAGGTGGCACTGATATGTTTGACCAACTCTAGTCCTGAGCCATCAGGTAGCTTTAAGTCCGTTAGACAAAAATCATAGTCATTTTCTTGCCAATAGGATTTTGCTTGTGACAAAGTATAGGCAACATCACTTTTGATGCCCATTTTGGTCAAGGTGATTTGCATCAGGCGGCACAAATCTACTTCGTCGTCAACGACTAGCGCGGTGTTGGTCATACGTCATCTCATTGTCTTCAAGTACTACAAAAGTATTAAAAAGTCATCATCTAAAGCACTGTCAGTATTGCTAGCAGACAGTTATTGTCCTTAACAATCTAAATCCTATTATCTTAAGATTTTATCGAGCGTTTCTAACGAGCAGTCTTTGCTTATTTAGATAAAGATTGGGCTGATGACCTTATTGTGAATGGTAGGAAAAATCAGTCGAAAGCAAGTTTTGTCATGGTCAGGAACATAAAGCAGTCGTGCATGATTGGCTTCACAAAATGCTTGAGACAAATAAAGCCCAAGCCCTGTACCTGCTTTGTCTGTGGTAAAGAAGGGATTAAATAAGTGTTCCAAATCATCAGCGCTAACACCATTACCGCCATCCAAAATATCGATTATAACATCGTTGTCCGCACAATAAATCTCGATTTCCACAAAGGCGTGAGGGTGAGCGTAGCTACTATGGCGTAAGCCGTTATTAATTAAGTTGATAAGTACCTGCTCTAATTGTTGGGTATCAAAAGAGATGGTAGGTTGGGTAATGAGGTGTAAAAACACATCATGTCCTTTAAAATAATTGTCTAAAAATACAGGCAGCCACTCAGCAAGGACGATGGTTTGTTGGTTGGCAGTGTGCTGGCGTGACATTTTTAAAACATCTTCAATAATGCGATTAACGCGTTTTGTTTGCGAAAATATTATTTTATAAAGCTCATGGTTGTCAGTCATATCGCTATCTAGAGGAGCAAGTGTATTTTCGGCTTCCCTCTCATTTTCGATAACTTCTTCTATTAATAGCTGGCTTGCTTGCGAGATGGCTGCCAAGGGGTTTCTGATTTCATGGGCGATACTGGCAGTTAATTGCCCGAGTGAAGCGAGTTTCAATTGTTGTACGCTGGCTTGCTCGCGGCGTAAATCCTCTAGCATAATCAGCTTACTATCGTCTTTTAAAGGGATGATATCAATACGTAGCTTGCCAACGACAGAGGCATTAGCAAGAGCTGGTAATTCATAAATAAAGGTGCGCGTTAGTCCTGCTGCTACTGATAAACAAGCATTAAGCAGTTGCAAATGTTGTTCGCTAAGCTGCTGTTGAAAGTCTGCTACGGTCTTTGATTTGTCATCTGTTGAGTTAGGGTATTTTGGTTTACGGTCAATAGGGTTTGGGATGCTCAGCAATTGATAAGCAGCAAGATTGGCCAATACTATCTGTTTGCCATCTATCACGATGACCCCGTTGACCATTTGAGAGATGACTTCTTGATTGATGACATCTAAACGCTCGGCTTCTTTGGCATGGCGAGCAGCTACCTTTTCAAGCTGTACCAAGCGTTGCGATATTGACCAACTCAAGCCGCCCACAGCCAAAAAGCTGGCTGACATCAGTAGAGCATTACCTAAATTTGCCAAGCTCATACTATTAGCAATGGCATAAAAAAACTGCTGATAAATCACAAAAATGATCGCAAGCAAGGTAATGATTAGCGCTTGTGAGCCATGTAACAGCATAAAGCTTGCTGCTACCACCACCATATACAGCATGGTCAGCTGCAAATCAGGGGCGCCTGCGGTATAAAGTAGTAAACTTAAGATAATGACATCTAGTGCCAGTCCAAAAGCCAGCTGCCGGCGCATATGTGTGCCAACGGTATAAAACAATCCAAGCAGAATTAAGCTTAGCAAAACATAAAAACTGAGCGTTGTTTGCTGTAAAAAACTTGGCAATGAGGGGCTGCCATCCGTGCGAACAGTAATATATACCATCAGCATAAAAAATAAGCTGACGATAAAGCGATAAGTGCTATAAATGAGCCCCAATTTTCGTAATTGCGGCACAGGCAGAATATCATCTTGCTCTAGATAGTCAGTAATAACAGCAATAAAATTCGAGGCGGATTTGATAGGATTCATGGGTTGATAACAACAGTTTTTGATAAATGGGATTCTTGGTAGTTAGGGTTGAATGAGACCATGACGAATCGCCAAATGCGTCAATTTCACATCACTATCTACGTTTACTTTTTCATAAATACGATAACGATAGGTATTGATGGTTTTGACACTGACAAAAAGCTGGTCGGCAATTTGTTGCGGACTTTGGCAATTCACTACCATCATAGCGACTTGTTTCTCGCGATCACTTAACAAGTCAAAAGGTGAGCTGGCATTATCAGACAATAGGACGTCAGCCAATTGTTCAGCGACATCTTGACTAAAATAGCGCCCGCCTTGATAGATTTTTTTGACCGCGCGTATCATTTCATCAAGTGGCGTGCCTTTGGTGATATAACCATTGACACCTGCTTTAATCAGCATCGAAGGATACGGTTGAGCTGACATACTGCTAACCGCCAAAATTTTGATGCCCATATCCATTTGAATCAAGCGTTTGGTAGCTTCAAGACCACCAATATTGGGCATATTAACATCCAGTAATATCACATCAGGACACAGCTGTTTTGCCAAGCGTATTGCCATATCACCGCTATCTGCTTCACCAACGACTTCGATATCCGCACTGTCTGCCAGCATACGGCTAATACCCATCCGCACCAAATCATGATCATCTACCACTAATACTCGAATCATAGTTATACTCTTTTCTATCCGTCAGAATAAAGGGTGCACGGTTCACTTGAAACCATCTAAATTAAATTATTGAAATAATAGACTATCTTTACCCATAAAAAAGCCAATATTACGTGTTATATATTAATAGTAGATACGTATATAGAGCCTAATAAAGCAAATGTAATGCTATATTGCTCTAATGTTAATTAATATTGCTGTAACATCAAGTAAATGTAGTAAAGTTTGAAAGCGGCATAGAAATGCCGTCTAATTGATTTAGCGGATTAAACTTAAATGCAAACCATGATACACTAAAAATACAAAAACTCTATGTGAGTATCTACAAACACACCTATAAACGCTACGTACGTTGTTGATATCAGTCAGTATGTAACTGATTCCCTGATTAACAGCAGCGCGTAGGCAGGAGGCATAATGAAGCAACTACCATTAACCAAACAGCAATTAATCGCTGCTATGATTTCATTGAGTTTGGGCAGTGTCGCACAAGCCGCACTTACAATTAATGGTAGCGCTAGCACTGAGTCTAGTGCGCGCCTGAGCTGGGGCGGTGCTGATAGCTTGTCCGAAGCCCGTAGTATTATGTCAAAGTCCAGTAACAGCTCTACGATTAAAAAAATAGATAATGGTTCTAGCACTAAGAGTATCAGCAATACTCCAAGTTTTAGTAGCAACAATAACAGCTATAATAATAGCAATAGCTACACCACCACGTACCGCGGTAGCTTTGGTAGCAGTAACATGATTCCAATCAGCACCGATTCGCGTAGTGTCGCGGTTATCGATGCAGAGACTGGCGAATCTATCTATGAAAAAGATGCCCATATCGCGCGTCCAATGGCAAGCATTACCAAAGTGATGACCGCTATGGTGGTACTTGATGCGGGTTTGGATATGCGTGAAGAGCTCACGCTTGATCCTGAAGATTTCGTTGGTCCAAAGCGTGCCAGCTCTAATTTGAAATCAGGCGATCGTCTTAATCGTGCTGAGATGCTATTAATGGCATTGATGAAATCAGAGAACCCTGCCGCAAAAAGCCTTGCTCGTAATTATCCAGGCGGCTACAGTGCTTTTATGCGTGCTATGAACAGTAAAGCGAAAGAGCTGGGTATGAGTACGGCATTCTTTGGTGACCCAACTGGTCTTGATAAGCGTAACGTTGCTTCATCAAATGACTTGGTTAAAATGGTTCGTGCTGCGGGTAATTATGATGTGATTCGTCGTTTTTCGACCACCAAAAGCTATGACTTTTTTGTCTCTAACTACGCAAATGGTAACCGTACCTATAAGGCCAATAACACCAGTAGCCTCGTTCGTGACGGTAGTTATCCGATTGGTATCTCAAAAACCGGCTTTATCAATGAAGCGGGTCGTTGCGTAGTGATGGAAACACGCGTCAATAATCGTCCTGCTATTATCATTATTTTGGGCGCCAATAGCTCAGCAACGCGTTGGGGTGATGCCAAAAATATCTTAAATAGCTTGGCAACGCGCCGTACGGTATAAGACTTATCATTACTTAAATTTGCATCGCTAAAAGATACTGATACAAAAGGCTGTTATGAAATATAACAGCCTTTTTATTATGTCAAAAACGTGTTGATATTAAGGAGCATCCCATGAATCAGATTTTAGTCTCTCCAGTTTCTCATGCTATACCCAAGCTATACCTGCTCACCAATGATGATGACTTTGCCCTTTTATATCAAAAACTAAAAGTAGCTCTGGCAACAGGGCTTATTGCGCTGTTACAAATCCGCCGTAAGCAAATATTGGCACTGCCAAATGGTGAATCAATACTTTATCAAGAAGCACGGCAAATCGTCAGTTTAGCTAAGAATTATCATGTGCCAGTCGTCATCAATGACGATATTGCTTTGGCAGCTAAGCTTGGGGTCGGTGTGCATTTAGGACAACAAGATGGTGATATTAGCGCGGCAAAACAGTGTTTAGCACCCAATCAGATCATTGGTCGTACCTGTCATGGCGATGTGACGCTAATCGAAAAGGCAAAAACTGACGGCGCAAGTTATGCGGCCATGGGCGCCATATTTGCCTCAACTACCAAACCTAATGCTAATACTATATCGCGCCAGCAGCTAATAGAGGGTTGTCAGCAAGATATAGATATATGTGTGATTGGAGGGTTGAGTGCAGAGAATATTGTTGAGCTATCAAGTTTGCCTATTACTTATATAGCAGTCGTCGGCGATATTATGGATTTACCTGTACAAAAAATCGTTGCCCGTTGTGAGGAGTGGCAGCAGGC
>NZ_DATIRM010000115.1:0-2913 GCF_035469765.1 Psychrobacter sp. | reverse complement strand
AGTGGCATTAATTTCACCATTTAGCAATTGCCTAGCGGTTATCGTCACATCATGTTCGAGGCTACCGCCGCCTAAGGTGTCACAGCACGCGTCAAGCGTTACAATCATTTTAGATTGGAGCTCGCGAGGTGCTGAGCCATTGACTGCAACGACTGTAGCTAAAACATGGGCTATACCTTGCTGCTGATATTGCGCCAGTCCATCGTACCAGCGCATCGGTGTAATAAGTGACTTATTCACTATGCGCCGGTCCTCGATCCATTGATACATTTGGGTTTTCTATCGCTTCAGGCTGCTCGTCGAACAATTGACCTTCAGACTCTGGTGGATTGATATCTTTGCCGTGTGCGACTTGCTGCGGCTTGACTTTATCATCATCAATACCGCAATTATCATCGGTTGCTGTTAGGCTAGCAATCGTATCTGTATCCACTTTAGCAGCGATATCCCACGCTTGACCCTGCATGCGCATGACAGATTTTAATACTGCTTCTGGCGTTGCCGGCATGGTAAGCTCTGGGTTTCTCTGGTAATCACCTAAGCTTGCAATCGCGTTATTAATCGCGCACCAAACACTGGCTGCCAACATAAATGGTGGCTCACCTACAGCTTTTGAGTTATAAATGGTCTGCTCTTCGTTTTTACGCGCGAACAGTTTGACGCTCCACTGTTTGGGCAAATCATGCGCCGTTGGAATTTTATAGTTCGCGGCACTATTGGACGCAAGATTGCCTTTTTTATCCCAAACCAGCTCTTCAGCGGTCAGCCAACCCATACCTTGTACAAAACCGCCTTCAATCTGACCGATATCAATCGCAGGGTTAATAGACTGCCCGACATCATGCAAGATATCGCAGCGCAGTACTTTATATTCACCGGTTAAAATATCAATCTCAACCTCAGAACAAGAGGCACCTAAGGCAAAGTAAAAGAAAGGTCGACCCCATGCTTTTGAGCGATCATAA
Source organism: Psychrobacter sp. (assembly GCF_035469765.1). GTDB lineage: Bacteria > Pseudomonadota > Gammaproteobacteria > Pseudomonadales > Moraxellaceae > Psychrobacter. The sequence goes on along the minus strand of NZ_DATIRM010000115.1, from coordinate 1,948 downwards.
AATATCTTTGGTGTTTTGTAGTAGCCGGTAGACGATAAGCTAACGCGGTGCTGATATGCCAGTAGCACCATCTCTGCAAAGGTCAGTGTTTCTTTATCGCCGATATGGACATGATTGCGCTCAAATTTAATATCTTCTGCACTCACGTCAAAATGTTCAGTAGCAAATTCAACTAAGCGGTCTCTAATAGCAATACAGGCATTTTGTGCCGCTTTACCATTCATATCAGTACCTGACGACGCAGCCGTTGGCGAGGTATTAGGCACTTTATCGGTACGCGTTGCGGTTACCTTTACGGTATCTAAATCGACATCGAATTCATTGGCAACGATTTGGGCAATCTTAATATATAGTCCTTGCCCCATCTCGGTACCGCCGTGATTGATTTGAATCGTACCATCGGTGTAGATATGAACCAGAGCACCCGCTTGGTTTAGCGTCTGTACCGTAAATGAGATGCCAAATTTAACCGGTGTTAAAGCCAGACCAAAACGCTTGTCACTGCCCTCGGCTTCAGCTTTTTGATTGGCTGCTGTAATTTGCTCACGGCGCTTATCATAAGCGTTGTCATCTGCTAGCGTCTGCATAATAGTCGCCAAATCAAAATACTCAATCGGCTGCCCATAATGGGTGCTTTGACCGTTTTGGTATAAATTTGCCAAGCGCACTTGTAATGGATCTTTGCCCAAACTATAGGCGATATCATCCATCATATATTCAGCTGTCAGCAGACCTTGAGGACCACCAAAACCTCGATAAGCGGTGTTTGATACCGTATGAGTTTTGCAGCGATGACCGGCGATCTGCGCAGCTGGATAATAATAGGCGTTATCGCAGTGGAACATCGCCCGATCGACAATGGCATCAGACAAATCTGGCGAATAGCCACACAGTCCAGATAACTGCATATCAACGCCAAGTACTTGACCAGCATCATTGACACCGACCTCATAGCGATTGGCAAATTCATGGCGTTTGCCAGTCACAACCATGTCATCTTGACGGTCTAAGCGCATACTCACTGGCACATTATGGCGTTTAGCAACGATACCGCACAGACACGCCCATGCCGCTGCTTGCGTTTCTTTACCGCCAAAACCGCCGCCCATTCGGCGCACTACTGTAGTCACTGCATGAAAGGGTAAGTCAACCACTTCGGCGACGAGTTGCTGTACTTCACTAGGATGCTGTGATGAGGTATAGACTTCAAGCCCGCCATCATCACAAGGGACGACATAAGACACTTGCCCTTCCAAATAAAAATGCTCTTGCCCAAGCATATGAATGTGCCCAGCAATACGAGTGGTTGCACTCTCAAGCTCAGCCTGAGCATCGCCGCGCGTCATAAAGTGACTTGGACGTACAAACTGCTCTTGCTTTAGCGCCTCATCAATCGTCAAAATGGCAGGTAATATCTCATACTCTACAATAGCCTTAAGTACGGCTTTTTTTGCTGCACGATGACTGGTGGCGACCACCGTAAATAGCGTTTGACCGACATACTCTGTAATCTGATTGACCATGAGTGGATCGCCGTCAAACACCGCACCGATATCCGTTTTGGCAGGTAAGTCTTTAAAGGTGATGACATCAATCACCCCGTCTGCTGCTTGTACGCCGCTCAAATCCATACTCAATACACGAGCATGTGCGTGAGCACTTTTACCAATTGCCAAATGCAGGGTATTTTGTGGTTTTAGCATATCGTCCACATAAGTGGCGGTGCCCATGACATGGCTAATGGCGCTGTCATGCTTAGCTTGGGTGACAATCTTATCTTTTGGTGGACGTTGTCTGCGGGTACTGTAGCTGTCAAATAATGAAGAATGGTGGCTCATAATGGCTCTCTCTTATATTTTTAGCAAAACCTATCTTTCTAGCAATAGCATTTTGACTGTATCTTTTAGCAATGCAGCATTGGCATAATCAAGTAAGTGTAAATACTGAG
>NZ_DATIRM010000114.1:0-2358 GCF_035469765.1 Psychrobacter sp. | reverse complement strand
AGTGTGCAGCGTTTGCTCAAGTCTGGCGGTGAGTTTTACTTCTCTGACGTCTATGCAGACCGCCGTATCCCACAGCATTTAGTTAATGATCCTGTCCTCTATGGGGAATGTTTGAGCGGTGCATTATACTGGAAGGATTTTGAGCGCCTAGCGCGATACGCTGATTTCTTAGACCCACGTTTGGTTGAGGATCGTCCGCTTGAAATCACCGATCCGCTACTTGCCGCTAAGATTGGTGATATTCAGTTTTTTTCCGCTACTTATCGATTATTTAAGATTGCAACGCTTGAAGATGCTTGTGAAGACTACGGTCAAGCAGTCATTTATCACGGAACCATTGACCAGCTACCACATCATTTTAATTTAGATAAGCATCATGCGATTGAGACGGGCCGCGTCTTCCCTGTCTGCGGTAATACTTTTCGTATGCTAAAAGAGTCACGCTTTGCCAAGCATTTTGATTTTATTGGCAATGATAGTCGCCACTACGGCATTTTTGCAGGTTGTGGTGATATCCTGCCGTTTGGTAATCAAGCGAGTATAATCTCTGACGCAAACGCGGGGCGGTTTATTAATTCAGGAAGCTGTTGCTAAAAATAAGACCTGTATGATGTTGAAAAAGCTATCTCTCAAAAAAGTTGTCTGTCAAAAATAAAAGAGGCCATCAAATGATTTGATGGCCTCTTTTATATGAAAAAACGTTATAAAATCTACAATTTCAACTATTAAGGAAGTAACGCCGCAAGCCGTGCCTTGGTTTGCTCATTCATCGCTGCAATGGGCGTGACTAATGCTTGCGACAAAGCAGTATGGGCAATGGATCTAGGCTGTTCAGATGCAATTAATGCCACGGCTTGTTTAATCACTTGCTGCGCGTTATCTGCGTTTTTCATTAGATTTTTTATAGCGTAATCCGCACTGACGGCTTCCTCATTCGGCTGCCAGCAATCGAAATCTGTCACTAGCGCTAAGGTCGCATAGGCGATACTGGCTTCGCGTGCCAGCTTAGCTTCTGGCATATTGGTCATACCGATGATGTCCGCTTGCATCTGCCGATACCAGTGTGATTCTGCACGAGTTGAAAACTGTGGCCCTTCGATACACACATAGGTCGCTTTTGCATGGCACTGCCCATCGGCAATATTCGCTTTGTCATAAGCTCGTATCAAGATTTCTGCCACCTTAGGACACAAAGGGTCAGCCATTGAGACATGGGCGACTGCACCCTCTCCAAAAAACGTACTTACTCGCTGCTTAGTCATATCAATCATTTGATCGGGAATGACCATATCTAATGGTCTCAGCTTCTCTTGCAATGAGCCAACCGCTGATACTGAGACGATATAGCGTACGCCTAAAGTCTTTAATGCATAGATATTGGCACGATAAGGCACCTCGGATGGTGTCAACCTATGTCCTTGACCATGCCGCGTTAAGAATGCGACTGTGATGCCATCAAGTTCACCGAGCACGATATCATCAGATGGCTCACCATAGGGTGTCTCAATTTTAACGCTGCGCTTGTTGGTCAAAGCTTGCATTTGATATAGACCGCTACCGCCGATAATAGCGATAGCGGCAGCATTTTTCACGGTACTTTCTACTGCAATTGAAGTCATATTGGGTTCCAAATGATGATTAGTAGAGTTTATTCAAGTTAATACTACCAGCATTTAGTGATTCTATTCGGTTCTGACAAGGTTTAACGCATTTAAATCATTATAAGTGACCCTTGCCGTCAAATCCGTAGACATTAACTTAGGATGTTTCAATGTGGCTAAGCGACACCAGTTGTCGCAAACATTGTTTCATTCCCTTTCTTTTCATCCTCTTTTATACTATAGTTATTGAGTCAGGAAGAAATAACGCAACATCGTGACATGGAGTTAACCCTCGAAGCGCAACGCTTCACCTTATAACTCTGCTATCTTCGTTAACTTCAAAAAACTATTGACCTGTATTAACTATCACTATTCTAAGTATCAATAAACACAAACAAAAAAATAGACATAGCCAACATACAAGTACTGGTCAAAAATATCTGTTTGCTAAAAAAATCATCTTAAACTACAGCTTTCTAGCTATTTATATAAATCAATTCACTCATTTTACCTCTACAACGTTGCTCAAAAAGCGGCGAACAGACACGGCTGACTTGAAACTTTGACTACCATAACTAAAAAACGCTACTACTAAACACCATTTAAAATAATAAGGCAAATACTATGACGAATACAAAATACACTTTTGAACAAAAGCGCATAGACAATGTACAGTGGTCAGGTATATCTAGACTCTCAAGCTTACCGTCACTACCGAATGATGGTAAATCTCCACCCCTTAAAATCCCGTTGTTCT
>NZ_DATIRM010000113.1:0-6448 GCF_035469765.1 Psychrobacter sp. | reverse complement strand
ATAAACGTCTTTTGCAATCTTAGATAAGCTATCACCAGACTTCACAGTATACATAGTCGACTCTGGTGACTGCTCTTCAATATCGATATTATCAATGACTTTAGCGACGTTTTGCACGTTACCAATGGCAATGATTGCTTTTTCGCGATCCGCTTGAGTCTTAGCTTTACCGCTAATCTCTGCGGTATCGGTTGACCCATTATACTTAACTTTTAAATCGCTGATATTTAGATTTTGCTGCTGAATACGACGAAGTAAAATGTTAGCTACTGATTGCGCTGAAGGCTCAGTACTCTGTACTGGTGTATTGGCATCTGCTTTGGTTTCTACTTTAGCATCATGCTTGGCGTCATCACGATTAAAAATCTTATCACCAATGTCTTTTGCAAAACTGAACATACCCATATAACTGCTCCTTAAGATATTATTAATTATTATGCATTGTTGTTATTCCGATGATAACGAATATCGGTTATCACCCTTTCTTTTTTTTGCTTACTATTATGAGTATAAGCAAAGATATAAGCGATGAACAGTAAGAGTATGTTGAGTAATGTTGATTTGGCGTAGCCAATGTTAACGTAATTGTTAATAAAGAAGAGATTTATGATCGAAATAAATATAAAGAGAAATAACAAACATAAAAAAACCGCCTATCGATTAAGATAAGCGGTCATATCGAACCTGTTGAGCAAGTCGCTAATTATAGCTGTGCTTGTACGTAGTCGATTGCTTTTTGAACAGTCGTTAATTCTGCTGAATCTTCGTCAGGAATCGTGATGCCAAAATCGCTTTCAAATGACATAACCAACTCAACTAAATCCAGTGAATCAGCGCCTAAGTCTTCCATAAATGAAGCATCGTTGTTGATGTCTTCAACATTCATACCTAGTTGCTCAGCTACGGCAGCTTTAACTCTTTGCTCAGTATCATTACTCATGTAGTTTTCTCCTTTTTGATCTATTATTTTGACAAACTACCATAGTTGCGTGTTTAGCTACTATAGCATTGTATATAAATGGGGTTTTCAGATCCATATGGCCATCTGAGTGTACTATAACAATTATATATCTTGACTAATATCTAGTAAAGTATTGCTATCATACAGGGCTTTGACTTAAAAGTATTCGACATTATAGCACCCTTTATTATAGTTTACACTCGTTCACACAGTTTTTTATTATAAGTATGTAACGTTTGAGATTCAGCACTAAATGATATCGCACTTAGGCAGAATCCGATAGCAAACTGCTACATATACATGCCACCATTGACTGGCAGAACGGCACCTGTGATATAACTGGCTTCGTCACTTGCTAAAAACAGTACAGCAGCAGCGATATCTTCTGGTTGACCCAAACGGCTGATAGGTACAGCATCTAACATCGAGTTCAATAAACGCTCATCAAGCTCATCAGTCATGTCTGTTTCAATCAAACCTGGCGCGACGCAGTTAATGGTTACTTGACGTGAGCCAATTTCGCGCGCTAGCGTACGGCTAAAACCTTCTACGCCAGCTTTAGTCGCCGCATAGTTAGATTGACCGGCATTGCCCATTTGGGCAACCACAGAGGTAATGTTGATGATACGACCACGGCGTGCTTTCATCATGCCGCGGATAGCACGTTTACTCATACGATAGACAGAAGTTAGATTGGTGTCTATCACATTGTCCCAATCTTCATCTTTCATACGCATCAATAAGCCATCTTGGGTGATACCGGCGTTATTGACCAATACTTGAACGGCTCCATAAACGCTTTCTATCTCTTCAAATAGCTTGTCAATCTGTGCAGTATCACGTACATCTAACACTCGACCAATACCGCCGCTATCGTTTAGATATTCATCAATCTGTGCCGCCCCTTTTTCAGTGGTGGCAGTACCAATGACAAAATGTCCTTCTTTCGCAAAACGTTTGGCCACAGCTTTGCCGATACCGCGGCTTGCGCCTGTTACTAATGTAATCGTACGGCTCATGATAATACCTCCAGCAATTTGTCTAGACGAGCGAGTTTGTCAGTCGGATAACTTATAATGGGATGCGCTTGACGCTTCGCCAAATTACTCAAGACGTTACCACTACCACACTCAATTAAAATATTAATTTGTTTATCTGCCAGCTCTTGCATAGTTTTTGACCATAGTACTGGCTGACTTAATTGTTCAGTTAACGCCTCTTTGATACCTACCGCACTGGTTTCAACGCGCGCATGACGGTTTTGAATCACAGGAATCGTCGCTTGATCAAACTTAATGGCGGCAAGCTCTGCTGCCAACGCTTTACTAGCAGGCTCCATCAAAGCACAGTGTGACGGCACACTTACCTTTAATGGAATGGCCTTTTTACCCGTATTTTGTACTTTATCAATAACTGCATTAACACCTGCAGCATTACCAGAAACGACAACCTGTCCTGGGCTATTAAAATTTGCGGCGCCAACAATCGCATCATCTACATGCTCGGTTGCTTGCTCACACAAATTTTCGACTCGATGATCTTCCAAACCCAGTACTGCTGCCATAGCCGTATCAATACCTACTACAGCGTCTTGCATCAATTGACCACGCTTATGCACCAGTTTTACCGCATCAGTAAGTGACAGCACACCAGCAGCGCAGAGAGCACTATATTCGCCAAGAGAATGACCGGCTAGGTAACAAGGCTTATCTTTTATTTTTAGTTGTAAGATACGCCAAATAGCGATACTAGCCGTTAGTAATGCGGGCTGTGTATATTGGGTTTGATTGAGCTTGTCTTCGTCCTGACAGATTGCCCATAAATCCTCGCCTAATGCCGCACTTGCTTCAGTAAAGGTTTCAAGAATCTCAGGATAGGTTTCAGCAAGCTCGCTTGTCATACCGACGACTTGTGAGCCTTGCCCAGGAAACAAGATTGCAATACGGGTTGGTTGTTTTTTTATCATATCGGGTACAGAGCCCATAACCAATATTCCTTATTTGATTGGAAACACCCCTAGCATGAATGGGGTTCATTGTAGAGTTAAAGACTATATAGGATATTTTTATAGAGCGCTCACCGTCACTAGTCCGTTAAGACAATGTGCGCTTATGAAACTATACACTGACATCGACCATTAGCATAGCTGCCAGAAACTTAATTATGCGTCTTACCCTCATAAGTCTGATAACGCGATTTATGATGAGCACATCAAATATGCCTTGCATGATAGATTAGGTATTACAAATATTTATCAAAAGCTATGGTTCAATAAACCGTATTAAAAAAAGAGCACTAAAAACTAGCGACTAGAAAACTGATAGCAAAAAGCCAAGTTATCTAGCCACATAATATATGATAGCGAAATAACTTGGCTTTCGTTAGCTCAAACCAACGGCTGAATAATAGCATTATAAAGAACATCGACAGTCATAAAAACCATCATAATCTTTAGCAGCCATCAAACAACAATAAATTAAGCGTCTTGACTTACTTTGAACAACTGACGACCACGATAAAAACCATCTTTAGTCATGTGATGACGACGATGTTTTTCACCAGTAGTAGCATCGATGCTTATCTCAGCGATTTCCATACGATGATGTGAACGGCGCATGTCACGACGTGAACGACTTTTACGACTTTTTTGAACGGCCATGATATAGCTCCTATACTTAAAAGGGGATAAGCTTGAAATTCAGCTTTAATCGACACTGACAGAGGCTATATAATCACAACAACCTAAGTCTTACGCATCATTAGTTAAATAGATTGCCACGTATTAAAGTGCTGATTACGTCTAAAATCTATAGTTAGTTTGCAAGGTCAGCGCCTATCTGCCAGTAGCAGATTGCTAGAATGCAATAAACGGGACATTATACGCATGTTTAGCGGATTAATAAAGCCCTGCTTTTCACTCTTATGCATAAAGCTGGCAAAAAGATAGTAGAAAATATTCCAATATATCTTTTATCAATACAGTTTGTAACTGTTATAACTTGCCTTTTAGAGATGCTAAAGCAGCAAAAGGATTTTCAGTTTCTTCTTCTTCAGGTATCTCACCAAACTGCTCAACACTCATTTCACAGTCGTCATGCTTTGGCGCCATTGGCGTTTTGAGCAAAATTTCATCTTCAATTAATTTTTTAAGTGGCAATAATCGCTCCGGTGATTGCTCAGTGACTATTTCCTCAAGTATTAAGTAATCTTGCTCTTCATTAATTAAACGTATTTGGCTCTCGTCATCAAGTAACGCGATATTATAATCATCTGTTAGTTCGGTAGCGACTGGTTGCAAACAACGCTGGCAAGTTAACCAAACTTCACCCGTTAGGGTAAAAGCCAGATGCAATACGTTATTACGGCGATATAAGTTGATTTTGAGCAAGATATTGGATTGCTCATGCTCGGTGTTCAATACAGTAACAAGACGCTCAAAAGCGCTAGGGGCTACCTCACCTTCCCACTCAAAACCTGTGTCTTCCCATTTATTTAAGGAGATATTATCAGGCATACTGGTTGACGTAGGCACTTGCAATTTACTAGCCTGAAGCGCTAATGACTTGTTATCTTGGGTACTTGACATGCGCGGCCTCATTGATCGAAAACGATGTATAATATTGCCTGCCATACTAACGGAAAGCGCCTTATTGCGCTAGCGCTAGTATGTTAAAATTTTTTGGTACTGAATATATTTTACTTATTATTTGCTTAAATATGTAGAACGCCCTGCTCTGTTATTCTTTATTGGTTAAACTTTCACTTATGATATCGTCTATCACTCAGCCTGACTTCTCAAGCTTACTATCTAGTATTGAGCGCAAAAATTTATTATCGTATCTAGATGAACGCCAAAGTAAAAAAATTAACCTCACTGATGATAGTATCAATTTTGAAACAGACGCCCAATTAAAAAAGCGGTCATCACAGTGGCGGTATCTGGTTAACCAACAATCTATTCACACCTCTAAAGCATTCATTGAAGACGTCAAGAAATGTGGAACGGCTCAACATAACTTAGCTGAGTTTACTTCACACGGTAAATCTTCGGCTGAAAATATCGAACAAGCAATGACAGACTGGTTAATCTTATTATTCAATCATTTATTTAAAGATAAACAGGTGATGTTGGTTCGTGGTGTGGGCGAGCCAGAATACTTCCCAGCACAAGACAACCAACCTGCTAGAATTGAGTTTGCCCATGGTTTTTTTGCCAGTGCGTTGCACGAATTAAGCCATTTTTGTGTGGCAGGTCCGCAGCGCAGACTACTCCCTGATTTTGGTTATTGGTATGCAGCCGATGGACGTTCAGCGGCGCAGCAAAAGGCTTTTGAGCGCGTTGAGATTAAGCCACAAGCTCTAGAATGTTTATTTAACTTAGCTTGCAGACGCCCCTTTCAAGTGTCACAAGACAATCTCTTTGCAGATTTTGATACTAGCGCTAGTACTTTTGCTGAGGACGTTTACCAACAAGTTCAAATCTATCTCAAAAAACCAAATACTTTACCACCTGACGCTAAAACCTTGCTGCACGCCTTATTAACAGTTTGCAAGACCTCTTAGGCTATATGCCAATATTAACGATTCTCTACTCATAGTAACGCCTTGATCATAAACTTATATTGGCTTTGCGCTATACTATTCAATAAAGCAGCATTTGAAGCATCAGCGAAGCAAGTAAAATTTATGTTAATAAACTTCTTATCATCACGATTTCTCAAATAACCAAAATCTAATAATTATAAAATAAGGAACTGTTATGCAAGTATTTTATATTCATCCAGAAAATCCACAGCCGCGGCTGATTGAGCAAGTAGCAGACTTGCTGCGTAGGGATCAGTTAATCATTTACCCAACCGACACCAGCTATGCTTTCGGCTGTCGCTTGGGTGCAAAAGACGCCTTAGAGAAGCTTAAACACATTCGTGAACTTGATGATAAGCATCAATTTACCTTACTTTGTCGCGATTTAAGTGAGATTGCCAATTATGCTACGGTAGACAATGTACAGTTTAAACAGCTTAAAGCCCATACCCCAGCGCCTATTACCTTTATTTTAAACGCCACCAAAGATGTACCTAAGAAACTGGCACATGCGAAGAAAAAAACCATTGGTATTCGTGTTCCAAGTAACGCTATTGCTCAAGCTTTATTAGAAGCGATGGATGAACCTATTTTAACCAGCTCATTAATATTGCCGAATCGTGATGAGATATTAGACGACCCTTTTGAGATAGAAGAGTTACTGGGCAATCAGATAGACGGGCTAATCAATGCTGGCATCAAAACAACCAAGCTAACCACCATCGTTGATATGACCAGTGGTCAGCCTGAAATAATTAGACAAGGTGCGGCTGATGTGGACTCATTATTATAAATAAAAATTCACTGTAATCTTTTACATACTATAGTCGGTGAAAAGTAATATCGATACAACACGTACTGCTGGTGCAAATTTTTCTTGCTTGCTGCGCCTACACAGACAGA
>NZ_DATIRM010000112.1:0-1576 GCF_035469765.1 Psychrobacter sp. | reverse complement strand
TCCAATTATAACAGTTATCCACATTATACTTTGAAACTAATTGTCATTTCTTTCGTATCTTTTTATGACGTTATACAGTCATGCAGTATTTTCAATACAGCCATACACAAAACATTCAAAATATTCGCTTAAATCATTGATATCAATAATTAAAACAAATACTCTCTTGCCTGCTCCATGGTACTAAATGAATGCAGTATCAACTTGTTGTTTTGAGAATCATTTATGTCAGCAAATGCAGCAGCGGCTGTCGGCGTTATCACTGGCAACTGTATTAATGATTCTGTTGCAGGCCCTGTTACCGTATCAGACAGTTGCATCACTTTTCGAAGCCATGTGTACTGACGCTTTGCCAACTGTCTTGTGGCATATAATGCCTTATTTTGCATTTGCTGACAAGCAATCGCCTCGGCTTGGTCATTTGCCGTTGATACATGCGTCTGAGTAATGCAGCTCTGGGTCCTGATATTTTGATTACCATTCTCAACGTTTATTGGCTCAGGTTGAGCAAAAGCATCATAAAACTGTGCCTTATCCAAATGTGGCTGCTCAAAGACGGGGTGCTGAATCTGTACCAAGTATTCCAATACTTGCCGATAACCAACGCAGCGCATCGACGGCAAGTTTGGGGTTAAAGGATAATTCTCAAGTAAACTAATAACCTCAGCTACCAGTCCCTCACTCCACATGATATCTAATCGCTGTTCAATACGTGCGTGCAGCCATGGACGATCTGGCATAACCGCCAATGCATGCCATTGCTGATTTGGATTATCTGCTAATGCTTGCTTAGGCTGACGCTGCCACTCACTGATAGGAATATTCGTTTGCAAATATACTTCAACCGCGCGTGTAATACGCTGAGTATCAGTGGCATTAAGCCGTTTATGGCTGATAGCATCAACTTTACCAAGATAATCATAGAGCGCACTGATACCTTCCTCTTGCCGCCACTGCTCAACGCGCGCGCGAACATTATCATCACTATCAGGTACGGGTGAGAGTCCATCAAGTAATGCCATGTAATACATCATGGTACCGCCGACCAGCAGTGGTATTTTGCCGTTTTTATGACATTCATCAATCAAACGTGCGACATCATTCACAAATTCAGCAACACTATAGCTTTGTAGAGGGTCAATGATATTAACCAGATGATGGGGATAGCACGCCAACTCAGTAGCGGTTGGTTTTGCGGTACCGACAGTCATGTCGCGATATATCAAGGCTGAATCTACCGAAATCAGCTCATAACGACCGGTATCGTAAAGCTCATAAGCCAAGGCAGTCTTGCCACTCGCCGTTGGTGCCATCAGACACACCACGCTATTGTCCGCTAGATTGGGACTTAAGTGATGAGATAAGCTATCAGACGAAAGTCGCATACAGTTGCCTTTAATTAATAGTCTTGTTTTGAAGAGTAAAAAGATAAGCGGTTGGTAGCTAAACAGTATGTATTCACTATAGAAAATGCGCTATTTAGGTGCAGATGATAACATCAATGTGATTAATTGATTGCTCTCTATAGAATGGATAGCATATTCGCTCAGTATAGTCTCAATATCTGCTACAAAAG
>NZ_DATIRM010000111.1:0-2555 GCF_035469765.1 Psychrobacter sp. | reverse complement strand
TCGACATAGTAGTCGGGGCGGTTCATCATGAAGAAGCGCTTTCGACGCCATTTTGATTTATACGATTCTGGATGTATTTCGAGGTTTTTTCCCATCTCTCCTGAAATGGGCACTGAACTTCCTATATAATGTCAGCCATCTCGTTGTGAATAATCCATTCAATTTAAGCTTTTTTCTTAGTAAGAAAGGCTTTTTATTAGGTAAAAACGGCACTTTATGTTTAACACTTCCTCGACTCGTTTAAATAAATACATCAGCGAAAGCGGTATTTGCTCTCGAAGAGACGCTGACCGCTTTATTGAACAAGGTAATGTGTACCTCAATGGCAAGCGTGCTGCGGTGGGCGATCAAGTGGTTGCTGGAGATACGGTGAAAGTCAACGGGCAGCTCATTGAGCCGAAAGAAGCTGATGACTTTGTTTTTATTGTATTAAATAAGCCAGTCGGCATTGTGAGCACCACAGAAAGCTCCGAGAAAAACAACATCGTTGATTTTGTCAGACATAGTGTACGTATTTTCCCCATTGGACGTGTGGATCAAGATTCTCAGGGTTTAATCTTTTTGACCAGTAATGGTGATCTGGTTAATAAGGTATTGCGTGCTGGTAATAACCACGAGAAAGAGTATTTGGTGACGGTGAACAAGCCGATAACGGATAGCTTTATTGAGGGTCTAGCCGGTGGCGTGCCGATGCTTGGGAAGATGACCAAGAAATGCCCGGTTACTAAGGTGGCACCCACCGTGTTTAATATCACCCTAGTGCAGGGTTTAAACCGTCAAATTCGTCGTATGTGTGAGCATTTTGGCTATGAAGTTGTGAAGCTTGAGCGTACGCGGATTATGAATGTGAGCCTTAAAGGTACTCCCGTTGGGGATTGGCGCGATTTAACCCCAAGAGAGTTGTCTGTTTTACTTAAGTCAATAGAAGGTTCTTCTTCAGATGCCAGTAATCCGGGCAAGAAATCTCGTAATGCGCCACGGAAAAACGCTCGCACTAATACCTCGGAAAAGCCGAAAGTATCTTCAAAATCAGCGGGCGCAGCAAAGGGTAATGCTAAAAATCCCAAAGATAGTGCCAGAAAACCAGCGGGTTCTAAAGGTAAAGATTGGCGTCCTTTTAGTGATGGCAAGAAGTCTGGAGGCAAGGGCAAACCTGCTACGAATGGCAAGCGCCCTTCAAAAGGTCGCGGTTCTTCGCGGTCCTCAAAACCATAGAGTGATGCGTATTGGTTAATTAATTAGGACAGCTGATACGAGATGCTGCACACAAATCCAGACAACTTCAGCTGTCTGGATTTTTTAATATTGAATGTTCATTTGCTTTCTTTATCTGTCCGCCATAAATCATGCATTGCATTAATAACTAAGGTATCGTAAGGAGTATGTGAATTATCATTCAAGTATTTTTTAAATTATTTAATGTTAGAATTTAAGTTCATTATCGCTTAATCAAAATATTAAACTACATTTCATCTTTATCAACTCCTTGATCTTCAGTCAGCCAAATCGTATCGTTAAAACTATAATTGAGCTTTTCCTTAGTCGCTTGCCAGCGCTCCTCATTCATGTCGCAAAAAAACGCTTATCTTTAAAGTGCTCGCTATTGCCATATTTGAATGAAGCATAAAAAACACCATTATCTGCCAGTGTATAGTCAATCTCAGATAAAACCGATACAATATTTATAACGACTTTATTTAATTAGATTAACGATGACTTACTCAATAGACTTTCGCAAGTAAGTGTTACGCAGCATCAAAGACGGCATGACGATGAGGGAAGCTGCATCTTTTTATAGAGAGCACCGATGACATTAGTTCGCTTTTTTGCTTGCCAGTTGTAGCTATCGATACAAGGTTTGCCTATCAGTGCATAACCATAAGGTCTTATGGTCTCACACTCAAAGCCGCTTTCATCCATGTAAATAATGGGATATAACTGCTTAAAACGATCAAGCTTATCCTGATACGTCGCTCTTTTTATCGAACACGCTTTTGGATGTTCTAAGGTCTTTTTTTTGACTAATGCCTAGACGCTTTAAGGCAGTATGCATGCCCGTCTTACTACAATTGAAGCGGTGTGCTCTTTCATACAGATAGTCATCTGGATGTTGTTCAATATCTTTTAATAATAGTTCATCATGTATTTTAGTCGGTAGTTTGCTCCGAGTTTGTTTAATACTTGAGTTTTTAAGCCAGCGCTGTAGAGTGGTTTTGCTAATATTATAAAAAGTACAAGCTTGTCGAATACTCATATTCTTTTGTTTGATACTTTTAATCACTTGCGATCGAAAGTCTGCTGAATAGGTCATGTATTCTTCTACCACTTTACTTATTTTAAAACAATTGTATCTTATTTATAAAGAACTGACTATAGATAACACAACCCCATTTACACTGAAATATGCTGTACACAGTCGATTAAATACTCCTTCACTGCGTTAAACAAAGGGTCAATCAAGCGCCGTTCAGGGCAAATTAAATACAGCGGATAGGGGGCAACTTGCCATCCATCTAATTTAACTTCAATGAGTCGTCCTTCTTTTATATCAGAAA
>NZ_DATIRM010000110.1:0-2751 GCF_035469765.1 Psychrobacter sp. | reverse complement strand
CACGTAAGAAAAATGCTCGTTTACTTTTTAGATGAGCGGTGATAATCGTAATCGGCTGCCCAAAAGCATCTATGCGCAATACAAGCGGCGGACGATTAAAGCGCTGATAAGGACCAATATCTGGAATATCAATCATGGCTTTTGGCAAAATCTCTTCAAGTAAGCGACTCTCTAAATGCGCAAACCGACTGATACGACCAACCGCAGGGGTATTCTGTGCCCCTTTTCCTTGCGTATACGGACTTGTACTATCATTACTTGCCAGCGGAATAACCACATGCTCAGGTTTAAAACCTAACGATACCGCCAATGTGATTAGCGCTTCACTGTCCCACACTTCTTGTACAGCGATGATATCAGCGTGTGCCTTCGAGAGTAAGTCAGTAATGCCTTGTAATTTATGCTCGTATTCATGATTGCTATAAGCGGGTGCATTTGGATAATATAATCGGTTGGGATTGGCAAAATTGAGCAAGTTCGCTGTCGCTATATAAAACTGCTTTGGGTCATTACCTTGCGTATTATTCATCACAAATTACCTATTATTATAATTCTTGATAATTATGTCTTATTATTAAATATATTTAAACATAACACTATTAATTATATTCACATTTAACAATATATACTAAAAAAGCCTCCAAAGAAATCTTTGGAGGCTTTAAAATAGCATAATTCAGCATTGTTTTGTTTATTAGCCAGCAAATGCCTACAATCAAATTAAATCTAGTAATACGATAGCAAGCTTTGATAAAAACATTTAGCACTGCTATTTGCTGCTTTTTTTACATTATCTTTCATAAATTAAGAAATACGGTTCCATGCATCACGTGAGGCTTGACGGGCTTCATTCCACTCCAGACGAGATTCACCTTTTACTTCATGCCATGAACGCTCTAAATCTGCTTCATGATCGTCAAAACGAGCATCCATTGGATAACGGGCACGGTTAGCATAACCTACAGCATAGGCTGGATGCAAATCACGATCAAAGTCATGACTTTCTCGATAATAATCGGTATTAGCATGTTCTGCACGCCAGTAAGCTTCTTCATGTGTTGGGTCAATCGCTTCAGCTGCTGCATGACCTAAGCCGCCACCAACAACAGCACCAATAGCACCACCAATTAGCGTACCTAGCGGACCTGCCATCGTACCAATGGCTGCGCCTGCTGCTGCACCGCCGATACCGCCGATACCTGTACCTACAGGATGTGAGCCTGGCTCACCTGTGATTGGGTCAGCATTCAACTCTTCCTTTGTCTCTTTTGACATATGCTTTACTGCACTGCGATCGATAGCGTCATGATCATCATGTTCATGTATAATATTATCCTCTTCATGTCTAATGACTCTATTGTCTATCGTATGATCGCTACCAGTTAATCTACGCTCGTTATCGTCCATGATTCGCTCTCTATCACCTACTTCAAAATAATCTTCATCAACTACATGATTATTAGGATCTGTAATGCGGCCGTCGTTACTCATAATATTGTCCTTAAATTATTTATTATTTATTGAACTGTTTGTTTGCTAAAAAACTAGTTGTCTTGCTAAATCTAATTGTAGTATAGAAATTTATAGGTAAGGACAGATAGGCGGATTATGTAAACTTTGTCCATATTGCGATTGTCTTACGTTACAACCTGTATCTTTATCATGATTGTGTAGGATGAGCTTATTGGGTAATTAGCAGACATGCCACAATAGATTAAGTAAATGAATCAAGCTTAGAGCTGCATTAACGACCTTGCAATGGCTCGTTGCCATTTATCAAGATGTTGCTCACGGGCATCGACCGACATACTTGGTTCGAAAATACGCTCTACCTGCCATGAAGCTTTCATCGTTGCTTCATCGTACAGCCCAGTTTTTAGACCAGCGAGTAACGCAGCTCCCTTAGCCGTAATTTCTGTGTCTCTTGGACGAAGTACAGGGACATCTAATAAGTCTGCTTGGAACTGCATCAGCAAATCATTGTTTGCAGCACCGCCATCCACTCTCAGCTCAGTCAATGGATGAGGACTGTCTTTTTGCATAGCGATGAGCACATCATAAGTCTGATAGGCAACGGCCTCCAACGCAGCACGGGCAATGTGGGATTTAGTAGTGCCACGGCTCATACCAGTGATGCTGGCACTGATATCAGACCGCCAATAAGGTGCACCAAGTCCAGTAAATGCAGGTAAGAGCACCACATCTTCGCTACTGTCTACTTGACGTGCTAGATCTTCGACTTCGCCGCTCTTTTGAAACATACCCAGATTGTCACGCAACCATTGGACGATAGCGCCTGCCATAAAGACACTGCCCTCTAACGCATAAGTCACTTCTCTGCTGGGAGGCTGTAGCATCCGTCTGCCAGATTGCACGATTTGGTCAAATGATAAATTATCTGGACGAACTATAGATGTTTTTCGCTGCCACGCAATGGTGGTTAGCAATTTGTGCTCACTTAACTTTGGTTGCTGACCGATATTCATCAGCATAAAACAGCCTGTGCCATAGGTATTTTTGGCCATGCCAGCATCGAGACAGCCTTGCCCAAAGAGCGCTGCTTGCTGATCGCCTAGCACTGCTTGAATGGGTATCTGCTTTGCAAACAGGCCTTTTTTAGTTTTACCAAAATCACCATCAGACGGTAGCACCTTGGGCAATATGTTCATGGGAATTGCAAAACGATCGCAAAGCGTCTCTGACCACGCCAGCTTATGAATATCAAACAGCAGCGTACGAGAAGCATTGGTC
>NZ_DATIRM010000109.1:0-1942 GCF_035469765.1 Psychrobacter sp. | reverse complement strand
ATAATCAGGATATTGCTGCCAGTCTAAGGCGCTTGGGATGTCGGTTTTGAGCTGTTGTAGCAGCCAAACTTTAAAACCTTTTGCTGTTTGGTCGATACTATTCGCTTGCCAACGTAATGCTTGCAAATTGTGGGTGATATTTCCTGAACCGATAATCAAAATCTGCTCATTACGCAGCTGTGCCAGTTGCGCGCCCAATTGATAACAAGCCACACTATCATAATATTGTGGTAAGGATATCTGTACGATGGGGATATCAGCTTGCGGATACAGATGCAAAAGCGGCGCCCACACACCATGGTCGCTAACTCGTAGGGGATTGACTCTA
Organism: Psychrobacter sp.; assembly: GCF_035469765.1. Taxonomy (GTDB): domain Bacteria; phylum Pseudomonadota; class Gammaproteobacteria; order Pseudomonadales; family Moraxellaceae; genus Psychrobacter. The sequence goes on along the minus strand of NZ_DATIRM010000109.1, from coordinate 1,614 downwards.
CAAACGATCCCACGTGCGCTTAGCTGCTGCGCCAGTGTCTCAGCAAGTGCTGTATAACCAGCAGCTGGATATTGCAGCTCATACAGCTCTGGCGCAAAGCCTGAAAAATCATGCCAAGTCTTTGGTTGCGGATTACTGCTGATTTCAAGTTTCGTGGACTGCCAATGCGCCGACATAATGACAATGGCGCGAGGCTTAGGTAGGTTTTGACCGATGCGTGCCAGTGCGCTGGTGGTGGCAGATTGTTCAATTGCCAACGTTGGCGCACCGTGAGAGATAAAGAGCGCAGGTAGCTTAGGTCGTTTTGCCGCGCTCGCTATCATTGGCGCATCTGCCCACGCTGCCGCTGCGCTAATAGGCGTCGACAGGGTATTAGGCAGATGCTTACGATTAGTATAGTCTTGCTGTTTCATATGGGGCGCTTGCGATGATGCAGGTTTAGGATATTTCATGTTGCATGTATTAGGGCATATCGCTATTTTTCAATCTGTTCTTTTAACCTATTCTGTCATGATGATTGAGAATGACGCTTTATATAGGGCGGTCGCTTTTGTCTAAGGTTTCTAATTACCACGATGATAAGGGTGATTGTTATTGATACTCATTGCACGATATAGCTGCTCCATCAGTACAACACGCACTAGCGGATGAGGCAGAGTAAGCGCTGATAACGACCATTTTACATCAGCTTTTGCTAATACTTCGGGCGACACCCCGTCAGCACCGCCGATGACTAAGGCAATATCATCGCCTTGCTGCATACCCTCTACCAATTTATCTGCCAAATTTTCGGTCGATAGCATCTTCCCTTTAACATCGAGTACCCACAATTGCTCACGACCGGCTGCCGAATGAGCAGCCAGTATTGCCTGACCTTCTTGCTCGCGGTATTGGGCTAAATTGGCATCTGACGGATTTTTGGCACGTTTCGCCGCTGCGATTTCAACGATTTCGGTACTGAGCATAGGCTGAATACGCTTGTGATATTCATCAAAACCGGTTTGTACCCACTTGGGCATTTTATTACCTACGGTCAAAATTCTTACTTTCATAACAGCTGCCATTTTAAGAAGTGGTTAAATAAATGTAATAAGAAAACCTGTTAAATACTAGATTTTTTGCTCAAGACATATTTGATAAATAATTATTCTGTATGATTTTAATGCTTTCAATGCCCACTTATTTACTAATAGTCTGAACAGCCGCCTAAAAAGGATAGAGTAAGACAAAGAGAAGAGTCATGCTGCTCTATCCTTTTTAGAGTTGATCAAGTTTTTAGTAAAAATTTTATCAACTGTATTACATAAGTGGAGCAATGGTCTCTGAGACTGTGCCTTCTGCTTCTGGATCATCATTAGAGGTATTCGGTTTTGGAATAATGGTGAGTTTGGCATCCGACTCAAAAACCACGGCTTCAACCTCATCAAAATTGTGAATACCCTCAGAGCGCATGGCACATTCAATCTCTTGACGAGTCAAACGCTCATCGCGCATGGCATCGGGCAAAAACTGTCCTTGGTAAAAGACAATGCGTGGCTCAGATAAAATAAAGCTGCTAAATTGTGGCGAGATAGAGGCGTATTTGGTGACCAAAAATTGTAATAAATAGAGCGC
>NZ_DATIRM010000108.1:0-5916 GCF_035469765.1 Psychrobacter sp. | reverse complement strand
CTCCATACAGGTGACCACATCAAATTGACCTGCATGGGTAGCAGCCAAGGCTTCAACTGGGATATGCTGATAGCGCAAGGTGTCTTGTAAGTTGCTTTGCTCAGCATGAAGGCTTGCCGCTTTGAGGTTTTCTGTTCCAAGGTCGATACCAGTCACATCCGCAACGCGACGCGCCATAGATTCTGACAAGATACCGCCGCCGCAACCAACATCAAGGATTTTTTTACCTGCCAAACCCGTCTCTGCAGTTCTTTGACTATCAACACTCTCATAACCGCGCTTAACATTCTCTTCTATCCAATTTAGACGCAGCGGATTGATTTCATGTAACGTGGCAAAGGCACCGGTTTTATTCCACCACTCACCTGCCAAGTTATTAAACTTCTCAACTTCGCTTGGATCGACATTGATAGCAGCATTATTGAGCATATTATCGACGACATCATCATTCGATTGAGTAGGCAAAGACTGCTCAGAAGATAAGGCTTGGCTCATAGTTTTTCCTTTATTGTTATAGTATGTGATTAAAGACTCAATATTAACATGAGTGTAGCGGCGCTGCCGTAAGTACATCGTCACCGATTGTGAACTGCCCTATCAACGCTTTAAATATCGATAACCATTAAAATCATAAGATTAAATGCCTTAAGATTAAAATTCACAAGTAAGATACCTTAAATAATGACTGACAGCTTTACAACCATTAGTTAAGAATCGGGTTCACAAATAGTCACATTTTACGCTATTATAGTTGCTATTCTATGCTAGGTCGACTTCGACGACCCTTCATTGTCTATTAGCTTTGTCATTGCTTATTTGCTTTGGCATTTATATAACTATCAAAGCTATTAATATCAAAGCAAACTTCTGAATGTTGTTATTTCAAGGAATAAGTATGAAACGTATCATCGCATTAACTGGTCTAGCTTGCGCTATTGGATTTGCCAATATGGGTGCACAAGCTGCCAATTATGTCGCAGGAAAAGACTATCGTGTATTAGATAATCCAGAAAAAATCAGCGGTGATGCTATCATTGTGCGTGAGTTTTTTTGGTATGGTTGCCCGCATTGTAACGTCCTCAATCCACACATGGAAAAATGGGCAAAAACTAAAGACAAAGATGTGGCATTCTTTAAAACCCCAGCAGCGCTAAACCCTGTATGGGAAGCCAGTGCCCGTGGTTTTTATGCCGCACAATTACTGGGTTTTGAAGACAAGACCCATGATGCTTTATTTAATGCCGTACATAAAGATGGCAAGCAGTTATTTGACCAGTCTTCACTGAGCAAATGGTATGCCTCAAAAGGTGTGAACGAAAAGAAATTTAACAGTCTTTATAACTCTTTTGCTGTTGGTACCAAAATCGGTCGCTCACAAGCAGGTGCTAAGCGTTATCAGCTATCAGGTGTACCAGCCGTTGTTGTGCAAGGCAAATACGTCGTAACGGGTGAAAGTGCCGTCGTGCCTAAAGTGGTTGATTTCCTAGTTGACAAAGTACGTGCTGAAAAGAAATAGTATCAGTATTCTCAGTTAAGCATAAAGAAGCTATTTCTTATTCTTAGCAAATAAAAAAGCCAATCATTAACGATTGGCTTTTTTGTGTTTTAGTATTTTATAGGTATCCACTAAACCAAATTCGCTTGCCCATGTCTCTCTTCGCTATTTTTTTAGATTCGTCAAAATAGCGACTTCGCGTATATAACTGGCCAAATCTGCTTTTGACTCTGCCATTAGCTCCTCATCATTTGTATGCTTAGCATACTCAATCCAGAGCAATAGCTGATACATACTATGGTGCTCAGAGGCTTTATATTGTTTAACAAACTGCTTGAGCGTACCTTCATCATTGATATTTAGACGCTCATACCAGCTCTCTATCTTAGAAACTTGTTCTTTAGGAAAGTATGCATCAAATAATGCCTTTATCAGCTCATGGCGATTTTCTTCAATCATAAGCTTGCCAACGCGTTTGGTCTGACGATTGCGTGCATTGGCGCTGGTAATATCGGCAAGCGCCAGCAATTCCGCCATAAAATAATCGCTAGCTGGTAAAGCTTTAAGTTGTTTTTTCGATAAGTTGGCAAGCGGTATCGACAACTGTTGCAAGCGCTCATGAGATTTTTTGAGCTCTGTGCGCGATACGCGCATATCTTGTTCTGACCAGTCAATCATAAAAGCTTTCCATTTTTAACAATAAATAATAAGTATAAAGGTTTTTTAGACTCTACCAACGATGCTTTTCACGGTGTTTGGCCGTTACGGTTAAGCCTTCTGGCAAGCTATCTTGTAATCTGTCTTGCAAGTGTTTGGTGATAAATACCGAGCGGTGCTTACCGCCAGTACAGCCAATGGCGACCGTCACCGTATGGCGATTGTTGTGGAGAAAATCCGGTAGCCAGCGATTTAAGAATGTAGTGATATCTTTAGTCATCTCAGCGACCTCTGGATAATCCGCAAAAAACGCACCCACTTCGGCATCAAGACCTGTCGCGGCTCGTAGACTCGGGTTCCAATGCGGATTGGGTAAGATACGTACATCAAAGACAAAATCTGCATCGATAGGACTGCCATACTTAAAGCCAAACGATAACAGGTTAATCACAATCTTATTGTCCACGCCGACATAATTACGCAGACGCTCTTTTAGCTGATGGATATTGAGCATACTAGTATCTATCTTGATATCGGCATGCTTAAATATCGGCTGCAACATCTGAAGTTCTTTCTCGATTGCCGCCGGTAAATTGTCAACGTTATTTTCTACAGCTTTGGTATCTAAAACCATCAACGGATGAATGCGGCGAGTGGCATTAAAGCGTGCAACAAGCGTCTCTTCTTGCGCCGTCACATACATCACCGTGACCGCCTCTTCCCCATAGGTCTGCTTTAAACTGTCGTGAATGTCGGCAAAGTTAGATAAATCTGCACGCGGCGTGCGAATATCAACCCCAAGGGCAATGCGTTTAATCCCACTATCACAAACCAACTTTTGTGCCGCTTCAGGCACAAGGGATAAAGGTAAATTATCAATCGAATAAAAACCTAAATCTTCGAGAATATTAAGTACCGAAGTTTTCCCTGAACCTGAACGTCCTGACACTACCAAGATACTTAATCTATCACCAACGGATTCGTTAGAATCTATAAGCTTTGATTGAGCTTTATGGGTGTCCTGATTTACCTGCATATTCCATCATCCTAATAAAGTGCATCCAGCAAATAGCAGTAGTGTTATAAATGACAATGTACAATGTTATGACGGTTAACTGACCATCACTAAATGATTGTCCAGCAAACGCGCACGTCCTAGCCATGCCGCTACCAAGATAACCCAGTCTTGCTTATGGGCGCTGCTATTTATCTCTTTATAATCAACAGCTGTCAGCTCAGCATTCTTCACTTCTAAATAATCAATAATAAAACCGGCATTGGTAATACGCTCACGAGATGCCGCCAAAAGTGCCTCTAATGGCTGCTGAGTATCGCCAATTTGTTTGGCTAAATACTGCAACTCCTGCTGCAAGATAGGCGCTTTTTGGCGCTCAGACTCGCTTAAATACTGATTACGCGATGACAATGCTAAGCCATCAGCCGCACGAATAATAGGCGCGCCAACAATCTCGATTTGATAGCTCAAATCACGAACCAGTTGCTTGATTATCGCCAATTGCTGATAATCTTTTTGCCCAAATACCGCCACATCAGGCTGCACAATATTAAAAAGCTTGGAGACGACAATGCCGACACCATCAAAGTGATGAGGGCGCGATTGACCACATAGCTGACTGGTAATCTCACCGGCACGTACTGAGGTTGGCGGCGGCAATATCGGATACATCTCATCAATAGTAGGAGCAAAAACATAGTCGGCACCAACGGTTGCGAGCTTGGCAACATCGTCATCTAAAGTGCGAGGATAGCTATCAAAGTCTTCACCAACCCCAAACTGGGTTGGATTCACAAAAATACTGACCACGACAATATCGGCATGTCGCTTAGCGATATTGACTAGCTCTAGATGACCATCATGTAGATTGCCCATTGTAGGTACTAAGGCAATACGCTGCGCTGTCCGATAAGGCTGTAGAGCAGCGCGTAGGTCTGATATATAGTGGTGAATCGTTGGCATGATTAACTGCTCTTTTACGGATAAGCTTAATTACTGAAATTTGATATTTTCTTAGCTAAACTGATGCTGCTCTGTTGGGAAGCTACCTTCCTTTACTGACTGCTGATAAAGGGCAAATGCGCCTTCGATACTATGATCATTGTTGCGCTCATCAGTCAAAAAATCATGAACAAAACGCGGTGAGTGACCATGAACCATGCCGAGCATATCGTGCATGACCAATACTTGACCATCGGTATCAGCGCCTGCCCCAATACCAATCACTGGTACAGCGACCGCTTCCGTTACCGCTTTGGCAAGCTCAGCAGGCACGCATTCTAATACCAAAAGCGCTGCACCAGCGTCAACCACAGCTTTTGCATCTTCAAGGAGTTTTTGACCTGCTTCATCGCCGCGACCTTGGACTTTATAACCGCCAAAAACATTTACCGACTGCGGTGTTAATCCCAAATGTACACAAGTGGGCGTTCCTGCTTGTGCTAATATGGTGACCAACTCGCAAAGCTCACGACCGCCCTCGATTTTAATTACGTGCGCGCCTGCTTGCATCAGCTTGCGGCTATTAGCAATGGCTTCTGGCAGCGTGACATAGCTCATAAAGGGTAAGTCCGCTAAAATGAGCGCTTGTTTATTGCTACGGGCGACATTAGCAGTATGATAAGCCATATTATCGACCGTAACAGGTAAGGTTGAATCATGACCTTGCACTACCATACCTAAGCTATCACCAATCAAAATCGTATCAATTTGAGCTTTTTCCATCATGCGCGCAAACATAGCGTCATAACAGGTCAAACAAGTAAATTTGGTACCGTCTTTTTTAAACTTATTTAAAGTAGATAACGTTGTCATATCGTTATATCATCCCCAATGCTTTTGACTCTTAATCAACCATCATTCACTTTAAATGAATGTCTCTCTATTTATTTATAGCTTAAGGTATTATGTTCTAACAACTTGCTCTAACACCTTCAAACCTGCCCAATCGCTGCTTTGTGAATAATCGACTATCGACTTTCCAGCAATCATTAGCTTAGGCGCGAGCTCTCGTAATGGTATCAAAACAAAGTTACGCTCATGCAAGCCCGCATGCGGTATCGTTAATGTTGGCTCGGTAAGCCGCTCATCGCCATACAACAATATATCGACATCAAGACTGCGCTCACCCCAATGCCGAAGGCGGGAACGCTTTGCTTGCTGCTCTAACTGTTGGCAAAATTTCAGCAGCTCAAATGGCGTTAATATAGTCTCAAAAACAGCAACGGCGTTCACAAAATCTGGCTGATCTTGCGGTCCCATCGGCACCGAGGCATAAAATGAAGAAATACGCACTGTGCGTATTTTTTCTTCATTTTGTATCATTTCAAATGCGTGCTGTAAATGTTCAACAGGCGACCCAAGCTCATTTGCTAGATTGCTGCCCAAGCCAACATAACAAGTAACCCAAGGACGTTTACTGTCATCAGTCGCACAGTTATTAGCATCATTATGATGGTCAGTAAGGCTCATACTTATCGCTATCCTTTGACCTTTGTAGCCATAACCAATGTTACATATCACCAGTACTTGGCTGACGACGACGTCGTTTCAATGGTACAGGTCCTTTATTAGCATTCGCATTACTGATAGCAATCTTGTTAGCATCTATCTGGCTGCTCATGTTTTGATTACTAGCTTCTTGTTTATTGGCAACCTGTTTGTTAGCAATCTGAGCACTTTTATCAGACTTAGCACTTGATGCTTTAACGGATTCTGGTGCTTTAGCAACGGCGTTATCAGTAGAATG
>NZ_DATIRM010000107.1:0-5047 GCF_035469765.1 Psychrobacter sp. | reverse complement strand
TCACTAATGAGTAAAGGACGACCGTACCAATCATAAAGCGTCTGCCGTTGCCAACCCTCGTCTTTCTGTTCGATAGAACGTTGATTGGGCAAGGTACGACTACGTTTAAACAGCACGTAGCCAATCGGCGTGCTTTTTAATTGCTGTAGACGTTTGGCACTGCCTTGTAAACTTGATAATGGAAATAGGCTTTGTGCCTGTACCCATGGTAGCTCGTCATTGCCGTATAAATATACCTCACGCACCCACGCCAGCCGTGGACGACTGAGCGCGGCGCCTTTCACACCCAGTTGCTTTTTTTGTGCCAAAGACAATAACCGATAACCCTCAAAGCTACGCTCTACACGTAATGGCTGCTCTGCTTTTGCCTCTAATAATGCCGTCAGAGAACCTTCGGTATTTAGCCAAGATAATAGCTCAGTCGAAGGTAATGAATTGGTAGAGGAGCAAAGATGAGAGGTCATAGTTTATGGCTAATATGTGCTTTATTAAGTAGAAGATGGTTAAATAATAAGGTTATTCATTGTTATCAAACGTTGGCATATTATCGATATTAAACGGCAAAGCTTCAAATGCTTGCTCTCGATACTGCGCCATATGTAGCCGATCTTTGCGGCAAAAATCAGCAATCGCTGGTACAAAACGTGCATCATAAATACGGTGTAATGAGTGGGTAGTAGTTGGGATAAAACCACGGATTAATTTATGCTCGCCTTGTGTCCCTGGGTCAAAATAATGTAAACCCTGCTCAATGGCAAATTCAATACCTTGATAATAGCACAGCTCAAAATGCAGGCTATCATACTCACCAAGCGCACCCCAATAGCGACCGTATAGAGTCGCCATTTTATTGTCAGGCTTATCATACAAAAACAAACTGCTCGCAATAATCTCACCACTGGCATCAAGCGCTTGTGCCAACATTAAATGCTCAGCCATAGTTTGCGCCAAAGCTTTAAAAAAATCTATGGTCAAATAAGGCTGCTGCCCACGTACCGCATAAGTCATCACATAACAATGATAAAAAGTCTTCCAATCGGACTCGGTAATGTCATCGCCACATTTTCGCAGGCACGTGATACCTTGCTCAGCAACTTTTCGGCGCTCAGCACGGATAGTTTTGCGTTTCTTGGCTTTGAGCGTTGCTAGAAATTCTTCAAAATTAGCAAACGGCTGATTATTTTGAGTTAGATTTTTATTTTGCCATAAAAATTGGCAACCTTGACGCTCAAGTATCGGTAGCTCAATCGGTTTTGCCGCTACGCCATTTGCTTGGTTTTTAAGCGCAAGTTCTATATCAATATCAGTCGGCAACGATGCGTTAGCGATAGTAGCCATCTCAGGCGCGACAAATAGCCCATGCCAGCCAGAGGCGTCTACTTGCTGCGCAATATCATCCACACCTTCGATGGCTGTTTTTATAATCTCAGCATCGAGCGTCTCACCTGCTGCCAACCATAAACGCTGCCCTGTAACGGGCGTATAAGGCGCGCTGGTCACCAAACGCGGATAATAGTCGAGACCATACTGCGCATAAGCTTGCGCCCATGAATGATCAAATACAAACTCCCCTCGATGATGCCCTTTGATAAATACGGGCATCACCGCAACTGGCTGCTTCACTTTTATAGAAGCTTCTACAGAAGACAGTCTTTGTTGTACTGCAAAATCATCATCAGCCTCTACACGGTGCACCAAAATATAAATAGGCAACCAGCCAGCCTCCTCGCCAATTGCACCAGTATCACTAAGCGCTTGCCAAAAGGCAAATGACATAAAAGGGGTGTCTGTCGTTTGCCACTCGCCTAGGCTTTGCCAGCTGGTGTCGTTCAGTAACGCATATTGTAAATTCATAATAAGCACACTATTTTTCTTGATGATATAGCCTATCAAACTGAAATTTTTTTGCTGTCACAATTTGCAAGAATTTTGCATAACCGTTATATAATTAGCCGTAGCGTTTAAAAAACGATGCAGTGCTAGTATGATAGAAACAAAATTTTGATGCCATACGTGATAAAAATTGCCATTAAAAACAGGCAAATTGTATGGAAAAGATGATATCAATCTTGATGACTGATAGAATAAGAGTATTATTAGCTTAATATAATTCAGACACATGAGATATGAGCGAAATAGTATACTTAGTTCAACATACGAGATTGACATCATATCGGATTTATAGTGGATGAACTATAATACATCGACAGTCATCTATCGTTAAGCAGTATTACCCAATCGTTCAACCCCTCTTTTGACGGCAAGCTTGTCATAAAGGTTAAAGCAGCTTCCAAAAGATAGTTTTGCAAAATAATGTCAACAGTCAGTCTCAAAACTATTTGAATGCGTCGAACCGTTTCAATATATTTTTGTATGATTGCAAAAGTGACATACGATGTACTTAATTTAGCGCCATCGCCCATTATGGTATGAAGGCTGTATAAAGGTATTAAATAATATCCAAGCTCTACTCACTTCATTACTGACAACATAAAGGAATACTCTACTACAATGTCAAAAATTATTTATACAAAAACCGACGAAGCCCCAGCGCTTGCAACCGTATCATTCTTGCCTATTGTGAAAGCATTTACTCAAACAGCAGGCATCGAAGTTGACACCATTGATATCTCAGTTGCTGCCCGTGTATTGGCTGAATTCCCTGAATTTTTAAGTGAAGAGCAACGCGTTCCTGACAACTTAGCTGAGCTAGGTCGTCTAACACAAGATCCAAACACCAACATCATAAAACTGCCAAATATCAGTGCCTCTGTCCAGCAGCTTAAAGCGGCGATTAAAGAGCTACAAGGTAAAGGCTATGCTATTCCTGATTTTCCAGAAGATCCACAAACGGATAAAGAAATAGAAATTCGTCAGCGTTATGGCAAAAGCCTAGGTAGCTCGGTGAACCCTGTACTGCGTGAAGGTAACTCAGATCGCCGTGCGCCAAAAGCGGTCAAAAACTACGCACGTAAACACCCACATTCAATGGGTGAATGGAAGCAATGGTCACAAACTCATGTATCGCATATGCACAGCGGCGATTTCTATGACGGCGAGCAATCTATCACTTTAGATAAAGCACGTACCGTGCGCATGGAACGCTTAGCTGACGATGGTACTGTCAATGTCTTCAAAACAGGCCTCGCTTTGCTTGATAAAGAAGTCATCGACCTCATGTTCATGAGCAAAAAAGCGCTACTTGAATTTTATGAGCGTGAAATGGAAGACTGCCGTGAAGCGGGCATTTTATTTTCACTGCACGTAAAAGCAACCATGATGAAAGTATCGCATCCTATCGTATTTGGGCATGCGGTTAAAACATATTATAAAGATGCCTTCAACAAACATGGCGCTTTCTTTGATGAATTAGGCATCAACGTGAATAACGGTATGGTAGACCTATACGACAAAATCTCAAAACTACCAGCATCAACTCGTGAAGAGATTGAACGCGATTTACATGCTTGCCAAGTACATCGTCCACGTTTGGCGATGGTTGATTCATCAAAAGGTATCACCAACTTCCATTCGCCAAGTGACATCATCGTTGACGCATCTATGCCAGCCATGATTCGTAATGGCGGTAAAATGTGGGGTGCTGATGGCAAGCCATATGATTGTAAAGCAGTGATGCCAGAATCTACCTTTGCGCGCATTTATCAAGAAATGATCAATTTCTGTAAATGGCATGGTAACTTTGACCCAACAACTATGGGTACAGTGCCTAACGTCGGTCTAATGGCACAAAAAGCGGAAGAATATGGCTCGCATGACAAGACTTTTGAAGCGAGTGATAATGGTATTGCCCGTATTGTTGACGAAGAAACAAATGAAATCTTGCTTGAACAGCGTGTTGAGAAGGGCGATATCTGGCGAATGTGTCAAGTTAAAGATGAGCCTATCCAAGATTGGGTCAAGCTTGCGGTACGCCGCGCACGCGAATCTAATACGCCGGTCATCTTTTGGTTAGACCCATATCGTCCACACGAAAACGAGCTGATCAAAAAAGTAAAAATGTACCTAAAAGATCATGATACCACTGGTCTGCATATCGAAACTATGTCACAAGTTCGTGCCATGCGTTATACCTTAGAGCGTGTCGCTCGTGGTCTTGATACGATTTCTGCTACCGGTAATATCTTACGTGATTATCTCACTGACTTATTCCCAATTTTAGAATTGGGCACCAGTGCTAAGATGTTATCAGTTGTACCACTAATGAAAGGCGGCGGTTTGTTTGAAACTGGCGCTGGCGGTTCAGCACCTAAGCATGTACAACAATTGGTTGAAGAGAACCATTTACGTTGGGATTCATTGGGTGAGTTCTTGGCATTGACTGTGTCGCTAGAGCATTTAGCACAGAATGATGGTAATGCTAAAGCCCAAATATTGGCTGATACTTTAGACACAGCGACTGAAAAGCTGTTGTTAGATGACAAGTCACCATCACGCAAAACTGGTGAGCTTGACAACCGTGGCAGTCATTTCTACCTTGCCATGTACTGGGCACAAGAGCTTGCAACACAAGATAAAGACAGCGAGCTAAAAGCACAGTTTGCTCCACTTGCGCAAAATCTTGCGGATAATGAAGCAGCTATTATTAAAGAGCTGAATGATGCTCAAGGTAAGCCTATGGATCTTAAAGGCTATTACCTAGCTGATGAGGCATTGACTGAGCAAGCCATGCGTCCAAGCACCTTGTTCAATAACGCAATTGCATCGTTATAATTAACTGAGCTTATAGCAGTTAATTTTATAGAAGTGACATTAGCATAAACAAAACACTCCAAATACCTTAGGTTTTGGGGTGTTTTTTTGTCTGCTATTGATGAGTATTTTTTATCTTAGACGGTCTTTAAGAGAGATAAGGTAAAGGACATCATGTAGTTACGAGTATTTTTGATAATCGCTTTTATAAGCTCAGAATTTTTGATATAACCTGAGGGGTTGCTCCTTGATATATTAGGTATTTTAAGCTTCCTTGGCATTCTGTTATGCTAGCGGTATATTAGTCCGCTACTGATATGTTTTATCCCTTTACCAA
>NZ_DATIRM010000106.1:0-2792 GCF_035469765.1 Psychrobacter sp. | reverse complement strand
CGCTTTAACGATGCAATATTGATATATAAAAAAGCCACGTTATCATAGCGTGGCTTTTTTATGGGCTTCATTTTTTATTAGTGAATTTGGTCATTAGTCTATTTGTCGCGAAACTTAACTGGCTGTACTGCGCCTTTAGGATTGGGCATATTAGGATAATGATGCTCATGTTCGACATCACATTCAGCGCCAACGACAGAACCATCCTCTTTAATAGGCTTATGAATATAGCCAGTACGTTCAGCTGGTGGCAGATGCTCATGCTCCCATACCATTACTGCTTGCATACAGGTTTCACGTTGCTCAGCGGTCAGCTTACGACCGTCCTGCCATTTGCCAAGCTCAATTGCCATACGAAATTTATCAACCACTTCTGGTGTTAGACTTGCTAATATCGTTTGTTTATCCATCGTGCCTACTCTCCACTACTATTTTTTATATCACATGTTTGTCTAACAAAGACACTTATTCCTCGTCCATAATATCATCATCAACATCGAGACTGAATTCTTCAGCATGCACATTCCAGTGCAACTTCGTCCGGCACGCTTCATAAAAATCAAACCCTGGCGGATGTAGCAAGGTTAATTTGTCCGGATGCTTACGAATATATAGACGCTGCTCTTGCTCAAGCGGCGTGCTTGGTTTACCGTCAGCGCTGACCATCGGCTGGGTGCGATTGTCCTCGTGGATACGGATACAAATCTCGCTGGTACCACTGACCACAATAGGGCGACTAGACAGCGTATGCGGGTGCATAGGCACCAAACATATCGCATCCATGCTTGGATGGATGATAGGACCACCACCAGAGAGCGCATAAGCCGTCGATCCCGTCGGTGTAGCCACAATGAGACCGTCACTATGCTGCCGATAGACATCATGCCCATCGATTTTCATCTGAAAATCAATCATATGGACAGACTTACCAGCATGCAACACGATATCATTAAGTGCCATGTCTTCATGAATAATCTTACGACCCTCACGAATCTCCATCGTAAGTAAAAATCTGTGGTCGAGCTGATAATCGCCCATCAATACTTGGCGTAGCTTGAAGGCAGCTTCATCAGGTTTAACATCGGCTAAAAAACCAAGGCGACCACGGTTAACGCCCAATACAGGGACACGATAGCGTGCCAGTGCTTCGGCAGCATGGAGTATAGAACCATCACCCCCAACCACGATGACCAAATCACAAATCTCGCCTATAAGGCTACGCTTGACGATTTTGACTCTTTCTATTTCAGTGAGATTCAGAGTTGGCAAGTTGGCGGTTTGCACATCCATAATCAATGTAAGATTCATTTCGTTAATTGTTTGGGCAATCTGCCCAATACTTTGGGTCACACTGCGCTTTCCGGCACGACCCATCAAGCCAATACGGCGAAAGGCTGGATTTTTGATAGCGTGGAACAGCTCTGACTCATGTAGGTGCGGCAATCTTGCGGACTGCGCTGAGTTTTCCATAAAACGACTCGGCATGACGGTAAATTACAGAACAATGATAACGAGAAATAGGCGATTAGACTAGCATGTTTATCAATTATCGTTGTTAACTGTCGTAATTGACCCCATATAAAAACTAGCATATGCTGTTTTAGGCGTATCTATTTAGCTACTTAATATCCGTCTATTAAAGGCTTGCAATCAATCTAGTTATCGCTTGAAGCCTTATATGCTGTCACGCAAACACCGTTGACAATAATAGCGGTTTTGCTAAAGTAGCTTAAATCTATATTATTGATATTTTATTGAGGACATACTTATGGCCAATCCTATTGTCAGTCGCGCAGAGCTTGCTATTGGCGGCGCTCCGATGACGGTTAAGGGCGTGATTCAAAAAACCAGTTTATTGCTTGGGCTATCAGCTATTACTGGTGTTGGATTTTTCTTTTATGCATTGATGGCAGGTTTATCGCAAGGTTTTATCACCATGGCAGCCTTTGGTAGTATGTTTGCTGCCTTTGGTTTGGCTATTTTTATCACCTTTAAACCACAAAAAGCCAAAACTCTCGCTGTACCATATGCACTTTTGGAAGGTATATTCTTGGGCGGCATCTCGCTGTTTTTCATGAGAATGTATCCAAGCGTGCCAGTCACTGCGATGTGTGCAACGTTTGTAACAGCAGCGGTTATGCTAGGGCTATATCGCTCAGGTTTGGTTAAAGTCACTGAAAAATTCCGCTCAATCGTTACCTCAGCATTGATTGCTATCATGCTGGTTTATGTGGCGCAGTGGGTACTGTCTTTAGCTTTTGGTTCAAGCTTACCTTTCTTGTTTGAAGGTGGCGCTATCGCTATTGGCTTTAGCTTATTTGTGATTGTTATCGCCTCTTTTACACTGTTATTAGACTTTGATAATATCGAGCGTGGTGTGGCAATGGGTGTGTCAGAAGACTACGAATGGTTATTCAGTATTGGTCTTCTTGCAACGCTAGTGTGGATGTATATCGAATTTATGCGTCTACTAAGCTATCTACAAGACTAATCTAAATATTATCTAACTGTTATTTTGCATGAAAAAACCCGCTTTTAATAAAAAGCGGGTTTTTGTATGGGTAAGTTTTAAAGGTTTATTTAAACTGGTTTAAACTAGGCACGTTTTAGACGCAGCGCATTTAATACCACAAATAACGAGCTTAACGACATTCCAATAGCAGCCAGCCAAGGTGGCACATAACCTAAAGCCGCTGGTATTAATACGCTACCATTATAAATAAGTGCCCAACGCAAGTTTTGTTTGATAATACGTTTGGTTTTATCAGCGATACGTTTAGCAGCAATAATAG
>NZ_DATIRM010000105.1:0-25280 GCF_035469765.1 Psychrobacter sp. | reverse complement strand
ATTGGAGTAATTCGCCATGCTAATAATAGCGCTACTATTGGCTTCGCCCGTATCGTTATCATTACCAAGCGCCTTGTAAGTCTCCAAAAACAACTCATTGACGGCATCAATTTTGGCAGGGTTACCACCGCCCAGCATGTTGACCGGTTTATCGCTGTTTAGTGCATCGCCCAAATCATCCATCAATTGTGAGATGCCCGTGGGCTGGGTAAATTTTTGACCGAACTTTGAGAATTTCATAAGGTTACCGTGCTGTTATAAAGGATTGTAAGAGAATATAAAATGCCATAAAGTGATATAAAATGTATTATTTAAAAAACAGGATAGCAAATAGCAAAATTTAAAGAGGTTAATACTAAACTAAAAAATAGGTTAGCTTAAGCTAAATAATGCTCAAGCTAACCTAAATTTTGAAAACGTTTACTAATAATAAGAAAATATTAAATCATCGCTCTTACCCTTGCCATAATCCCACGTCCAATCACCAATCGCACATAAATTATGGCAATGGCAAACAGCAAGACGACTAACGTCATACTACCGATACTCAGGCTTGCCCATGGCACACTAAATTGTAGATTAAACCATTGGGTGAGGGCAGCCCATGCGCCAACGCTGGCGATAATGATCGCAAAGGTCGCCGCACTAATTCCCAATACTCCAAGCTCTAGTATGTTTAGCATATACAAGTCGCGTTTTTGCATCCCTAGCAGCCTAAATGAGGCGCTTTCTTGCAGACGGTCTTGTGAGGTGGATAATAACGAGCTAATCAGTACCATGACACCAGTCAGTAAGGCGAGTAGCGTAAAGACGTAGACCAAACGGCTCATTTGCACCACCAACTCTTGGATTTGCTGAGCGATAGCTGTCCCGTCTATCGTCGTCACTGCAGGGAATTGTCGTACCATTTTTCCTTGCAGATCTGGAATATCATCAGCGTTTACATGAGCGGTGGCAAATTGAATCTGCGGGGCAGTAGAGAGAACAGCTGGCTCAAATAAAAAGTAAAAATAAGGACTGGGTCCTTGTTCATAACGTGAGCGGATACTGGTAATCTGCCCGACGATTTCAATCCCTTGGATATTAAAACGCACTTCATCACCCATACCGACATTCAGTAAGCTGGCAGCAGTATCCAAAATAGATAAGGGTGCAACGGTTGACGATGGGTCTTTATTTTCAGTGTTAATGGGTGCATACAGCTGATTGTCTGCTACAGAATCCGTAATGAATTCAGTGTCCATTACTGTATCTGCATAGCTGAGATTAAAGACACGTGCAGGGTCATCAAAGCCATCAGCAGGCTCAATATCCTGTACAGGTATATTATTGGCAGTCACTACTCGAGCACGGATGACTGGGTAGTAGCTCACTGGTGCGCCAATAATGCTATCAATCTCAGCATGCTGATCGCTCTGGATGTCTAACAAAAACAGATTGGGCGCATCTTCAGGATAAGCATTGATGAACTGGGCGTTGATACTGTGATTGAGCGTGGTAATGAGAGTCAGTACCGCCACCGATAGTGCTAAGGTGACAAAAAATAATGCCGATTGGTTGCCTTTACGCGCAAGGTTATGAATCGCAATACGCTGCATCCAGCCTATTTTAGCGTTACTTGCGATACGTGCCAATAACCACAGCCAGCCACGTGCCAATAGCCAAAATACGCTCACAAAGCCAATTAAACCGATTAATAACTGCGCGCCAAATAACCATCCGCCTACTTCATAAACAAAAAACACATATAGACCAGCCAGCATTAACCCATACCAAAGTAATGGCAAGCGTTTATACCAAGGCAGATGTTGCACAGCTGAGCTTGCACCTTGATTGAGCAAGGTAGCAGGTTTGGTGGTATTCAATGTGCTCAAGCCGCGTTGGGCGATGAGTAGCGTGAGCACCAAGGCTATAACGGTGGTTTTAATGGCGCTGATAGGGTTAATAGCCAAGTTGACGTCAGCTGGTAAGATAGCCACAAGATAAGGCTGACCGACTTTGAGTAAGCCAAAGCTGACTAAAATCGCTGCGATACAAGCGATGATGGCGGTAATAATAAGGAGTTGATAATAGCTGCGTTTAAGGGAGCTAAGCGGCTCACCCAGTGCCAAACGTATCGCATTGCTCGACTGCTGCTTGGTCACAAATGCTGTGATGACGCCATACATAGCCACTGCGGACAATAACAATACGGCAATGACCAAAAGCTTTAAAAACATCAATACATTATCAGAGATACGCGAGACCGAGGTATCCGCAGATTCTGCATCAGAAAGCTCGATATCAGGATAGTTGGTCAGTATTTGCGTCAGTTTATCGCGCTGGGTCGCCATCAACTCTGCATTACCTGCCAGCTCAATACGGTAATTAATACGGCTACGCTGTCCCAATAGATTGGTCGCATCTAACGCCTGCTGTGGCATCAAAATACGACCACCGAAGCCAAAGGCGCTCAGCGGACGGTCAGGCTCTTTTGTCAGCACATCACTAATGATAAATTGCGCATCACCAATAGTAATTTGGTCACCAATATCAGCGCTTAAGCTTTTGAGTACTTCGGGGGCAACCACCACATTATTGGCTGTGAGCTGCTGCCATAATGGCTGTCCTGATGCCAGCTCGACGTCACCATATAATGGATAAGATTGGGAAACCGCTTTTATGCTGGCAAGCAAAGTCTGATCATCAGTGACAACCATCGCGCTAAACTGATAGTCAAAAACCGTTTGTGTATCGGCAAGGGTATCAATCTGCGTTAATACTTCGCTTGGCCAATCTTGCTTACTGTTTAAGATTAAATCGCCACCGACCAAAGCACGCTGATTGTCATTGATATAGGTGTCAACTGACTGCTGAATAGAGTCAAGTGTAAGATAGGTAGCGAGTGATAGCGTCAAAGTCAGTAAAAATAATACTGGATATATCCAGCGCTGCCACCAGCTGCGGCTGAGTGCTTGCGCGCCCAATCCTTGTAAGCCCAAGGTAGTCGTCAATAGCTGGCGTATGATACCACCACTAGCGTCTGACTCTTTAGCCATGCTATCGATATTATCAGTCGATGAGGTGTCTTCTATATTCTTATTATCCATTACGATACAATCCGCCCATCATGCATGGTAATGACGCGATCTGCCATGTCAGCAAGTGCTGAATCATGGGTGACCACCACCAGTGCCGAACCTGTTTTCTGACGCAAATCCAGTAATAATTGCATGACTTGATTGGCATTTTGTTCATCTAAATTACCGGTAGGCTCATCAGCAAAGACAATCTTTGGGCGTGATACCAGTGCACGTGCAACCGCCGTACGCTGCTGTTCGCCACCTGATAATTGGTTTGGCAAGCTATGACGCCTATGACCCAAATCAACCGCCTCAATCAACTCATCGACGCGCGCCGCATCTGGACGACGAGCAATGTCCAATGGAAAAGCGATATTTTCAGCAACGGTTAGCGTTGGCAACAGATGAAAGGACTGAAACACAAAACCCATATCGCGCTGACGAATAACCGCTAAAGCATCTTCATTTAATCGGCTTAAGGTTTGACCTGCCAGCTCAACGTCGCCGCTATCAGGATAATCTAATGCCGCTAACAAACCCAACAAAGTAGATTTACCAGAGCCAGATTTACCCATGATCACCACAAACTCGCCAGCATTAACGTGAATGTCGACGTCTTTAATAATAGATAAGTACTGGTCACCAACGTGTACGGTTTTATTTAGCTTAGTGGCAGTGAGCAGTGCTGCTTTTGAGGTAGGTAATGCTGATGTCATTGTGCAGTCTCAGTAGGTGTGTTGGTCACATTCGACGGATTTATTTTTTTAAGCTCAGGCTGCAATATCGGCAAGATATTGTCATTAACGATCAGCGTATAACCTTCTTTGGTCGGATGAATGGCATCCGCTTGATTGAGCTTAGGATCGCCGCCTACACCGTCTAAAAAGAACGGAATGAGCGTAACGTTCATGTCTTTCGCCACTCTGGGATATATCGCCGCAAAAGATTTTACATAATCAGAGCCAAGGTTATCATAGATCTGCATACCACCTAAGATGACCACGCTATCATTGTCCTGTAGGCGCTTTACGGCAGTACGAATATTGGCTTCAACCGTCGCGACATCAATACCACGAATGGCATCATTGGCACCAATGGTCAAAATAGTGATATCAGGTTTGGTCTGTAATACCCAATCTAATCGATTGACCAAGCCCGTACTGGTCTCGCCGCTCAATCCTGAATTAATCACTTTAATGTCTTTATAACCAAGTTCTTGCAAGCGTGTTTGTAGCTGAGCGGGGTAATTGGCATCATTATCGACTCCAAGTCCTTCTGTCAACGAGTCACCTAACGCCAATATGGTCAAAGGTGCTTGTTGTTCAGCAGGGTTCGTCGTAGATGTGTTTTGAGATGGTTGAGTATCAGAGGTTTGACTGGTATTTTTATTGCTGTTTTGAGTGCCAGTATCCGTCTTAGCTTCATTGGCATCAGGCGTTTTTTGACAACCACTGATTGCGATTGCTACGGTCAATGCTGCAACCGTGAGCAAGCGCTGCAGTAAGCGAAAAGGTCTGTTTATCATAATTCTGCTGTCCTATAGGCAATAGAACCAGTCTAGCAGAATCAGAGAAACAGCAATATGGTGCAAAAGTTAATTGATTAATGATAAAAATTAAATATTCTTCCCATCGACCATCACCGGACGGCTGACCGTCCAAGCAAATCCTACGTTTACCACCATTAATATCAGCATAATGAGTAAGGGTAAATCCCAGCTGTCCGTTGCTTCATGTAACCAACCAGTCCCTAATGGACCAAAAAACGCAATCAAATACCCGACCGCTTGCGCCATACCCGACAGCTCACTTGATTGATTGGCGCTATAAGTACGCATCGAAAACAGCATCATACTTAAGGTAAAAATCGCTGAACAACCAATGCCCATCAGCGCCGACCACAACCACGCCAAATCAGCAGATAAATAGCTGACTCCTAAGATACCAATCACATTTAAAACCGCTGCAAGTACTGCCAGCGCTTGAATAGGACGTCCACGATTGACCAGCCACGTTAAGCTTAAAATCGCCACAGGCGCCATAAACTGGAATACCGAGTTCATCTGTCCCGCGCTTACCGCTGACAAGCCTTTACTGAGCCAAATCGACGGTAAAAAACTGGCAGCTGTATAAAAAAGCAGCGATTGTAAGCCCATAAATATGGCAATTTGCCAAGCAAAGCCAGTACGCCACATAGAAATATCAGAAGAACCTTGAGTAGCGATAGGGACAATCTGATCGCTCGACGAGCCTAAACGCAGTCGTAAGAATACCCAGATAACGATGGCAAACACGCCCAAAATCGACCAACCACCAAGCGCCCATTGCCAGCCTACTTGCTCAGATAATGGCAAGACCACGCCAGCGACAATCCCTGCCGACACAGTCATGGTGAGACTGAATAATCCAGTAATTAAAGGGATATGATTGGGCGTACGTTGCTTGATAACAGGCGTCGCAAGGGTATTGGCAAAACCAATCGCTAACGTCAGTAGTAATGTGCCACCTAAAAAACCAATCCAAGTGGGAATAAGGCTACGAATAATCATGCCCATTGTTAAGAGGCTAATCATCGCAATTAAAGTGTTTTCAAGCCCAAAACGCTTACCAATCGCTGGCGCAATAAACGCTGCAAGTGCAAAGGTCAGCATCGGCACCGCGCCAAGCCAGCCGATTTGGGTTTCGGAGATATTGAGCGCTCCTTGAACCACCGGCGCAATAGAACCTATTGCCACAATCGGCGAGCGCATATTGGTCGCCAATAGAATCATGGCACACAGCACCAGCCAAAACGTAAAGCGGGAAGAGGGCAGCTGAACCGTCTGAGACTGTAAAGGCAAATCATTTTGCACATTAGGAGAGGTAGACATAGCAGCACGACTATTATTAGAATAAGAAAAAACACACGTCATTGAACAGCGCCGAAGAATCGTCGCTTGCGAAATAACACCAGAAAAATCTCACAAAGAAGATGAGTTAGACAAAAAAATAGAATGTCGAAATATTGGCAGAAAGCCGCTCATATGAACTTGCTACCTTAACGGGTAAGGTAATATGAGTATATATAAGTAGTGATGTGGAACAATAACGGTGCGCCATAAAAAATAGCGCCAGCCCTTTTTTTATAAGGCCTGACGCTATTATAAGAACAAATGACGGCTAAATACTACCAGCGTATGGTAACAAACCGACTGTTTACACCGATTTGCCCAACTGAGCCGCTTTTAAAGCGTTCTCTTGTTGTTCTGCGATTATGGAATCGCATTTATTAGGGTCATCACCACAGTACGAGCATTTCTCATTGCCCATCAATTTGGCAACACCGCCACAAGACCCTCTAAGCGGCTTTTTGTTGACCATATAACCGATACCCATAAAGATAAAAAACAGCATGAATACGGTAAAGGTGATAGCAAGCATGGGAAGCAGTTGGCTAAGCATAGAGGAGACCTCGCATTAAAAGTAGGACAGTTATCTGCGTGATAACTTATTAATAGTATAGCAAAAATTCATCTTGTCCGTTTGAGCTTCTCAGCTTAAGAAAACAATTTAAGAAAGATATATTTAAAAAAGATATCGTGCTACTTCTATAAATACTCTAATCTTAGCTAGATTTTTTATCAGCACGCAATGCTTGCATAGCAGGTGTTTGTACTACTTGCCAATCATCAATACTGTCCGCGGCTGCTTCTATGCTTACACCATCTGCCAATATGACAAACAATGCCGCTATGTTTTGTTCCTTGGCAACGCTTAATGCTTTTTCATAAGGCATCGCGGTCAAGGCAGTTGCCCAAGCATCAGCCAGCGCGACGGTGTCTGCCGCGACTGTTACCGATGGCGCACCACCTACAATCGGCTCCCCTGTCGTAGGATCAATGGTATGACTATAATGCTTACCAGCAAAGACGATTGAATTACGATAATTGCCAGAGGTCGCTAGATGCATCGTGTTGCCATTATTCATCGGTTGACGAATCACTGCCATGGTTTGACGCTCGCTGACGGTACTGCCCTCAATCGGTGCATCAATCGCAATTTGCCAAGGTTGTTGTTGCGCACTGACGCCAGAAGTTGCCACCTCACCGCCAATCTCAACCATATAGTTGCGAATTTGATAATTATTTTTTAGTACATCAGCGATGACATCAACACCATAGCCTTTAGCCACAGCGGAAAAATCAAGCCCGATGCCATCTTTTGCTTTATAGATAGTCTTATCTTTTTGAATGACACTGTCGAAGTCGACCAAGGCTTTGGCTTGCGCAATCTCCAATGCTGTCGGTGGGCTTTGTAAACGCTCAACGGTCATCGTGCTACCAAAGCCCCATGTATCAATGAGTGGCATCACGGTAGGGTCAAAGGCACCACCGGATAGCTGATAAACTTGTCTTGAAGCTGCTAACACATGATTAAAATCTTCATCAATGATAATAGGCGTGTCTTTGCCTAATTGATTAAATTTAGAGATGGTAGAGTCAGCTTGATAAGTTGACATGCTGTCATTGATATCTTGCAGGCGCTTATCGATTGCTGCTTGTATGGCCGCTCCATCAGCGCCTTTAGGTAATTGATAACTAATATGGTAGCTAGTGCCCATGGTCTCACCGCTGAGATTATTATAATCGGTCTTTTGCTGGCAAGCGCTCATACCCAATGCAGCGCTTATAGCGATAATAGGTAGTAGGGCGGTATTCATTGATTTAACAGAGAATGAGAGTGGTGCTGATTTTTGCATGCTTGGGTTTTTCATATGAGTCATCACAGCTTGATATAGCGAAGGGGTAAATGGGGCGTTAGCTATTAAGTGAGCTAAGCATTGCCTATTTTACACCCCTTATCACCCATAACGCTAATTGTCGACATATAGTAAATTTAAAACAATAAAAAAGGCATCTGATATTATGCCTTCAATTTTAACTAATTATTATTTGACTATATTATAGGAGCTATCTTTCAGCTACTTTTTGACTTGTATAGCGGTAACCTTCTGATTCCATACACGAGTTAAACAAATCGCTTTCTCTTTCGTTATGTACTTTAGTTATCCTAATTTGGTAACGACATTTTTGTATAGAGCTATGTGTATCATGTTTTTATATACCGACTTTTTGCCATGTAAGTTGAACTTTAGGCGCAGAGGTACAAGCAGATAGTATTAATGTAGCGGCAACTATGCCTGTAAAGATACCGGCTTTCATATTAGAGCTTTTAATTAAGAATGAGTGTATGAACTGCACATTTAGTTAGACTGAATTCAAATGATTAAAAATAAACAGCCGTTCAATAATATGAGATGTTAATAAAAAAATACTACAAATATAAGGTTTAAGAAACAAAAAAAGAGCCTCAATTGAGACTCTTTTTTTTATTTATCAATTTAAATATACTTTCTTTGCTTAACCATCCGAATTAACCGCCAAAGTCATCAAGCATGATATTTTCATCTTCCACACCTAGGCTATGTAGCATATCGATAACTGCCGCATTCATCATCGGTGGCCCACACATGTAGTACTCACAGTCTTCTGGGTTTGGATGGTCTTTCAGATATTCTTCTAACAATACGTTATGAATAAAGCCAGTGTAACCTGTCCAATTGTCTTCAGGCTGCGGATCAGATAACGCCACATGCCACTGGAAGTTAGAAAAATCTTCTTGAAGTTGGTCATAGTCTTCTACGTAGAACATCTCACGAATAGAACGTGCACCATACCAAAAGCTGATTTTACGGTCTGTGTTCAAACGCTTAAGCTGATCAAAAATGTGCGAGCGCATTGGTGCCATACCTGCACCACCGCCGACGAAGATCATCTCAGCTTCGGTTTTCTTAGCAAAGAACTCACCGTAAGGACCTGATACCGTAACTTTATCGCCAGGCTTTAAGCTGAATGTCCAAGAAGACATCTTACCTGGTGGGATACCGTCTGGTCCACGTGGCGGTGGACTTGCGATACGAATGTTGAACTTGATAAGACCTTTTTCTTGAGGATAGTTGGCCATTGAATAAGCACGGATAACTGGCTCATCAACTTTTGACACATAATTAAAGATGCCGAATTTTTCCCAATCTTCGCGGTATTCTTCTGCAACATCAAAGTCTTTATAGTGTACTTCATGCGGTGGCGCTTCTAACTGTACATAGCCACCAGCGCGGAAGTTCACTTCTTCGCCATCTGGAATTTTCAGTACCAATTCTTTAATAAAGGTGGCAACGTTATCATTAGAGATAACCTCACATTCCCATTTTTGTACATCAAAGAATTCAGGATCAATCTCAATTTTCATGTCTTGCTTAACGGCTACCTGACAGGCAAGACGCATATGATTGCGAATCTCACCTTGGGTAAAGTAGCCTTCTTCGGTAGGCAGAATAGAGCCGCCCCCTTCAATAACGCGGCAACGACACTGCGCACAAGTACCACCGCCACCACAAGCTGAAGATAAGAAAATACCTTCGCTTGCCAATGTTTGTAGCAGTTTACCGCCTGCAGGTGTTACAACGTCATTTTCGGGATTATCATTAATATGGATAGTAACATCGCCTGAACTGACCAGTCGTGAGCGCGCTGCCAAAATAATGGCAACGAGACCCATGATGATCAAGGTAAACATAGCAACGCCACCAATCGCCGTAGCGTAATCCATGGTAGGTATCCTTAATCTATGGAGTAGGGGAGCGAAAAGACGTCATTGCGTGTTTCCTGAACCCCTACCGAATAAATGAATTAAATAGGTCAAATCGCTAAATAAGCTTTTAAGCTCAGCGGTTTAAATTGACATACCGCCAAACGACATAAAGCCAAGTGACATCAGACCAACCGTGATAAAGGTAATACCAAGACCACGCAGCGGTGCTGGAATGTCCGAGTATTTTAGCTTTTCACGAATACCTGCCAATGCGGTAATTGCCAATGCCCAACCGAAGCCTGCGCCGACGCCGTATACGACTGATTCGCCAAAATTATAATCACGTTCTACCATAAACAGTACGCCACCTAAGATGGCACAGTTGACGGTGATAAGCGGTAAGAACACACCCAGCGCGTTATATAGACTTGGGACGAACTTATCTAAGAACATCTCTAGAATCTGTACGGTGGCAGCAATCAAACCGATATAACTGAGCAGACCCAAAAAGCTTAAGTCGATATCGGGGAAACCTGCCCATGCCAGCGCACCATCTTTTAGGATGAACTGAAACAGTAGGTTATTTAGCGGGACGGTAATGGCCATCACGACAACTACTGCTACCCCAAGACCGATAGCGGTTGAAACCTTTTTTGATACGGCTAAAAAGGTACACATGCCTAAGAAGTAGGCCAGCGCCATATTCTCGATAAAGACCGAGGTTATAAATAAACTGACATAATGTCCCATTAGTGACCGCCCCCTTGAGCCATGCCTTTAGATTGCGGCTTCATTACAAATTCAGCGTCTTCGACCTGATCAGGTTTCCATGTACGGATAATCACGATAAACAGGGCGATAATGAAGAATGCTGACGGCGGTAATAGCAATAGACCATTTGGTACATACCAGCCACCATCGGTTGCGGTTTGTAAAATGGTGATACCAAACCAGCTGCCTGCACCCAAAATCTCACGGATACTGGCGACAAATAGTAGTACGGCTGAATAACCCAAACCGTTACCGATACCATCCAAGAAACTTGGAATAGGCGGATTGCTCATCGCAAATGCTTCAGCACGTCCCATTACGATACAGTTGGTGATAATCAAACCGACAAAGACTGACAAGCCTTTACTCACATCATAAGCGACCGCTTTTAGTATCTGATCAACCAAGATAACCAATGAAGCAATAATCGTCATCTGCACGATAATACGAATGCTCGATGGAATTTGCTTACGGATAATAGAGATAAAAAAGCTTGAAAACGCGGTGACCAAGGTCAACGCCACACTCATTACCAACGCATTTGCCACACTTGTGGTAACCGCTAATGCTGAACAGATACCTAAGATCTGTAGGGCAATAGGGTTATTGTCAAAAATAGGCGAGGTTAAAATACTTTTTGTATCAGCCATGTTATGCCTCCTTGCCGTGTGCTGCTGGTACTACTGCTACCAGTTCGGTTACGGGATGCGCCTGCTGTTGATGTAGGTTTTGGCCCAGTTTTTTATACGGGCTTTGACTGGCTTTTACTTCAGTATCTGCCAGTGTTTTACCACTTTCTTCACGCAGTTGGTCTAAGTACGGCTTATAGCCTTGCTCACCCAACCAAAACTGAATCATGTTACTGACGCCGCGACTGGTCAAGGTTGCACCACTGATACCGTCAACCCAGTTCTCTTTTGGATTACCGGCTTTTGTCACGCCAGTAGCAACGACACCTTTGTCATCATAAGAGTGAATGCCACTCCACATCGCACGCCATTCTGGCTCTTCGATACGAGCGCCTAGACCTGGGGTTTCTTTATGCTCATAAAAGCTAATACCTTTGATGGTATTCATGTCACTTTCAAGCGTTAAGAAACCATAAATCGTACCCCATAGTCCATAACCCTGAATCGGTAGAACCACCATTTCAGGTTTGCCAGCGTCATCGCTTTTGACATAGACTTTGGCATATTTAGGCTTACGACCGATACCGGCAGGATCATTACTGCCCAAGTCTTCACTTAAAGCTTTATTCTTAGTTGCTTGACTGGCATCGTAAGCATTACGATCAGGGATACCAACAGCGGTAAGTGCGTCATCATCAAGGTAGTTGCCTTTATTAAGGTCAACGATTTTTACTTCAAAATCTTTAAAACGCTCTGCCACATCTTCATTGGTATCAGACGCAGGGTCAAACATACCAGCTGCAACCAAGATGTTCTTATTACGGTCTAAACGTGCGTTTTCTACTTGCGCAGGTTTTAAACCTACAGCCGCAGCTGAGACCAATACAGAACACACCAAGCATAGCGTCAACGCCACACTGATGGTTTTTGCATTATTACTTTTGGGCTTGGACATAACGAACCCTCCGAGCTGTTTGGCGTTTGATATTTGCTTGAGTGACAAAATAGTCAAACAATGGCGCAAATAAGTTAGCAAATAGAATGGCTAGCATGATGCCTTCTGGGAAAGCTGGGTTGATGACGCGAATCAATACGGTCATAAAACCAATCAAGATACCGTAAGCCCAGCGCCCTTTATTGGTATGCGCAGCAGATACTGGGTCAGTTGCCATAAATACGGCACCAAAGGCAAAACCACCGATAACCAAATGCCAGTAAAACGGCAAGCTCATCATCATATTATCTTCAGAGCCAATCATATTAAAGACAAGAGATGTGGCAATCAGACCAACCACACAACCTAGCATAATGCGCCATGAAGCAATGCGCGTCCAAAGTAGGACAGCAGCACCCATGAGGATTGCCAAGGTTGATACTTCACCGATACTACCTTGCATGTTGCCTAAGAATGCATCACTCCACGTGATGGCATTGCCATAAACATCAACAAAATCTTGTGGAACGACGCCAAGCGCGGCAAGACCAAGTGGCGTTGCACCCGAGAAGCCATCAACCGCGGTCCATACTGAGTCGCCTGACATATAAGCAGGATAAGCAAAGTATAAGAACGCACGACCTGATAGAGCAGGGTTAAGGAAGTTTTTACCAGTACCGCCAAAGACTTCTTTTGCCACAACCACACCAAAGATAATACCTAAGGCAACTTGCCATAATGGAATATCTGGTGGTAGAGTTAGCGCAAACAGTACAGAGGTAACAAAGAAACCTTCGTTGACTTCATGACCACGGACGACGGCAAAGATAATCTCACAGAGAATACCAACCCCAAAGGTCACAAGATAAATGGGTAAGAACTGCATGGCACCGTAGACAAAGCTTGCCCAGATACTTTCTGGGTTGTAGCCTGCCATACTGGTAATAATGGTACGCCAGCCTTCAGGCTGCAAGCCAAGCGTTGCAATCGCAGTTAATGCTTGATGACCGATATTGTACATACCCCAAAACATGGCAGGGAAGGTACATAACCAGACGGTAATCATAATACGCTTTAGATCAATACCGTCACGTACATGTGATGATGCGTATGTCGTTGAGCTTGGTTGACGCAAAAACGTATCAAACATCTCAAAAATGGCATAGTATTTTGCATGTTTGCCACCCTTGGTGAAAGACGGCTCCATACGATCGAACATATTGTGTAAAAATTTCATCGTGGTTAGCCCTCCAGCTCAATGCGCGTTAAGTTATCACGCAAAATATCGCCGAATTCATATTTGCCAGGAGATACGAAGGTGCATAATGCTAAATCTTCTTCGTCCAATTCAAGTACGCCCAAATCTACAGCAGTGATGATGTCTTCGATAATCAAAGCACGCAATAGCTGGGTTGGCAGATAGTCTTGTGGCATGACTTCTTCATAGACACCGATTGGCACCATCGCTCTAGGTGAGCCATTGCTCGTGGTTGTGAAGTTATATTTTTTGCCACCAAAAAACTGTGAAATATAGATAGGCAGTTTAGAGAAGCGGTTTGCACCTGGTGTAAAGAAGTGGAACGCTGGACGCTCATGACCTTCTGCCAACACGCTGACTTGATTATGAAAACGACCAAGATAGGCAATATTGCCAAATACTTGACGCCCAGACAGCACTGAACCTGAAATCACACGGTTCTCGCCAGCTGTCAAATTACCTTTGGTAAAAGCAGCAATATCAGCACCTCGTTCAGTGGCAATAATATGCGGGTTACTGACAGCAGGACCGGCTAAGCTCAGTAGGCGACGCGTATATAAGCGCCCGCTAGTAAATAGCTTGCCAATCGCAATCACATCTTGATAACCAATCGTCCAGACGCTTGTACCGCGCATGATAGGATGCAAGAAATGAATGTGCGTGCCTGCAAGACCAGCAGGATGTTTACCCGCAAAGCTATGATATTCAGTGACATTATTAGCCGCAGTTTTTGCAACTGGCGTCAACTGACTATTGCCATGATGGCAGACAAAGGTCTTTGGGCTGAGGGTAGATAATACGGCAAGACCGTCATTAAACGCCTGCAATTGCTCATTAATCAGCAACATCGGGTCAAACGCCAATGGATTGGTATCCATTGCCGTGACGAAGATAGCATGAGGACGAGCACCGATTTCAGGAGCACGGCTATAAGGACGCGTACGGAACGCCGTCCATTCGCCAGAGGCAAGCAGTTGGGTTTCAACAACTTCAGAATCTAGGTCAGCAAGTTGCTGGGAGTCGTAGCGCTGAAATTCTACTTCCGCACCATTTGGGTCAACCGCAATCACAAGACTTTCAAACACACGACGTTCACCACGTTTGATCGCGATGACCTTACCAGCAGCAGGCGCAGTGTAGATAACGCCAGCCCGTTTTTTGTCTTCAAAAACGGGTTGACCTTTTGCTACGATATCGCCTTCTTTGACATTCATTGTTGGCTTCATGCCAATATAATCATAGCCAATAAGTGCCACATGGGCAGGTCTGTGCTCAGATATCTCGCGGGAGGGTTCACCAGTGATGGGTAAATCCAAACCTTTCTTGATGGTAATCATAAGCGAAAACTTAGTCCATAGTCTAAAACGATACCAGACGTCCTGTGTGGTATATCGGCAGCATGAATGGTAACGCCATCACTAAAACAACCAAATCATATCTTATAAAAAGACAGCGATAAAGTTTTCTAATAATGACACTTCATGACTACTAGTAAGAGTATTAACGCTGACCTTAGACTCCTTAACAACACGTTAATGTCTTATTCGAATGACCAAAGTGGCGACTGGCTACCAAGGTGTATACTAAAACATTCAAATTTAAAACCGTCCATAAAGGGATGGTTTCAAATAAAATACAGTTTTACCATACGATTTATTAAAACCTTAAAATTCATAATATTGTGAGATTTAAGCAGCGCTATTCATTTGACTGAATCTAAATAAGAGGTAAATGACTTGTGATACTGAGTCAAAGCTATCTAAGCACTGTTGAATGACCTATGATTATAGGATAAACAACTTTACTGAGTAATAGTCGTTGCGAAGCACAACGTTTAATAGATTATCAATGCCGCGCTGTCATCTACCTTGTGCTGATCGAAATCATCTATAGGTAGCAGACGATCGGGTTTTATCGCACAAATACAAATTTACCTAGGATTATACGCTAAACTGACCTAAAATTACCAGTTGGCAAGTGAATTTACCTAATGTTGCTAGTGATTCTTTGGGCTAAAACTTATGGTTATGAATATTTGTTTTTTGCCATTAATAAGAGAGAGCTTTAGTCGATTCTATGACGGTATTTTAAGTTTGCACTTCTAGCCTCTTTATATTAAGTTGGTTGCTTGATATGAAGGGAGCTTAATGAATTTTATCAGCCTTAAGTTCTAGCCAGTTTTTTATTATTTTATTATTAATATCGTTTTATAAGGAATGCTATATGTGCGCTGTCCCTGTGATTATCCCTGCTATCGATCTAAAAGATGGTAAGTGTGTGCGCTTAAAACAAGGTCGTATGGAAGACGATACGGTATTTTCTGATGACCCTGTGGCAATGGCTGCACGTTGGGTAAAAGAAGGCGCACGCCGCTTGCATCTAGTTGATCTAAATGGGGCATTTGATGGGATTCCGGTACATAAGCAAGTGGTACATGATATTGCTAAAGCCTTCCCTAAGCTGCCAATTCAATTGGGCGGCGGTGTGCGTAATATGCAAACCATTGAGCAATATATTACTGCTGGTCTGACCTATATTATTATTGGTACCAAAGCGGTTGAAGATCCAGATTTCGTTGCCGAGGCTTGCCGTGAGTTTGCTGGACATATTATCGTTGGTATCGATGCCAAAGATGGCATGGTCGCCACTCATGGTTGGGCAAATGTCACCGATACCAAAGCCACAGAGCTTGCCAAACGTTTTGCTGATGTTGGCGTCTCTTCTATCGTCTATACCGATATCGCCCGTGATGGCATGATGCAAGGCGTTAATGTCGAGCAAACCGTCAATTTAGCGCGCGAAGGTGGATTGCCAGTGATTGCTTCAGGCGGCGTCACCGATATGAAAGATATTGAGCTGTTAAAACCTTATGGTGATTGTATCGAAGGTATCATCACTGGTCGCGCTATCTATGAAGGCACGTTAGATTTGGGTGAGGCACAACTTTATTTGGACGGTAAATAATATTTGAAAAATACGCTTATTAGATTTTGGATAGATAAGGTGTAATCAAGGATGCTTATGGCCGCTTATTTTGACCGCATTATGTTACGCAAGTACCTAAAAGTGTGGAGTCAATGGCTGCTATTAAGCATCATGTTGAGCTTACCGGCTTATGCCGTTCAAGAAAGCGAAACCGTTAATCCTTCTGTATTAGATAATAATGCTGCCAAGCCTGCGCTTGATAGCAACGCATTACCTAATGCGGCTAATGACATTAATAGCACCCCTCTTCCTAGTAATACTCCTGAAATTAGCATTTTGCCGGCTCAAGCGCCAACTGTACCACCTCCGCTAACACCTATTTCAATTGAGCCAGCACCTCTTATCAATGGCGAGAGTAGTAATAATACTCAAATTGAAACTGCTCAAACTGCGCAACATGATGATGACATCCGCCAACGTATCAGTGGTATTTTTTCAGAAATTGAAGGCTTGCAAGCCATCAATGTTGGCGTCACTCAAGGGGTTGTCACTCTAACCGGTGAAACACCCAACGAAAAAAAAGCCCAGCAAGCTATTAATCTTACCAACCGTTTGACAGATGTCGTAACGGTCGAAGATAAGATTAACCGAACGCTTGATGTCCAAGATAATGTCACCACGGTTTACCAAAGCATTAAAGCCCAAACTAAAAACCTTATCAAAGCCGTGCCGTTATTATTGGTCGGGATTATTTTATTTGCTTTAGTAACTTGGTTTGGTAGTTGGTTGTCTAATCGACAAAAAATGTGGCAACGCTTAACGCCCAATCCTTTTGTCGCAGAATTATTGTCGCAGACCGTCAAAGTCATCTTTATTATTTTGGGGCTTATATTAGCGCTAAGCTTGATTGGCGCGGAGACGATTTTAGGGACCTTGCTTGGCGGTGCAGGGGTCATCGGTATCGCCGTTGGTTTCGCGGTCAAGGATACCATTGAAAACTATATTGCTTCTTTAATGCTCAGTATTCGCCAGCCATTTCGCGCCCGCGATCATGTTTTGATTAATGATCAAGAGGGGATTGTGGTGCGTCTGACGTCACGTGCGACTATTTTAATGACATTAGACGGTAATCAATTACGTATACCCAATGCCGAAGTCTTTAAGGCTACCATTTTAAATTACACCAAAAATCCTGAGCGCCGTTTTACTTTTGAATTAGGCGTTGACGCCAATGATGATCCACTTGCTGCCATCAAAGTGGGCATCGATGCGATAGGTAAATTAGATTTTGCCTTAGATAAGCCAAAAGTCACTGCGGTTATCAAGGAAGTGGGCGACTCAAATATTATTTTGCAGTTTCAAGTATGGGTCAATCAATCAGAAGCTGATTTTTTCAAAGCCCGCAGTATCGCCATTCGCGAAACCAAGCATGCGTTGGAAGATGAAGGATTTAGCTTACCTGAGCCTATTTACCAGCTGCGTTTTAACCATAAGCTAGAAAAAGCATTTGAGCATTTTCAAAACAATCACATTAGTGACGAGAATGCTAACGCAAAAGTAAATGTGACGCCCAATACTTTGAATACTTCTAAAGCATCTAACAGCTCTCAAGCTACTGAAACGATGGTTGAGGATAAAGATAAAAGGCAAGCAAAGGCGCGAGCGAAGCATATCTTACAAGGTCGTAATGCTAATGAGGTGCTTGATGCTCGTCCCGATGAAAAACTGATGGAAAAAGTTGAGCAAGAAATTGCCGAAAATCCAGATGAAACCGATTTATTGAGTAACAGTAGCCCGCAGGAATAATGCTAAATACTAACTATAAAAGTGGGCATAAAAAATGCAGTAAAACGTCTATATATGTTTTATCTAAATAGACGAGAGTTTTTTATGCAAATGAAACATCTGGTTGTTTTTGCGATCGTTGGTATGGTTGTGTTACTCGGTTTTAATATCATCAATGGCAATCAACGTGAAAAAAACCGAGAAGCTATAACAGCTAGTAGTCAGGCAGAAGTGGCTGATACTCAGGCAGCCGTATCTGAAAATAACGGTTCTGATACGAGCAGTGCTAATGACAGCCATACATCAGATATAGTAAGCCAGCCATTAGGACAACAGCCAAAAGCCATCCTCGATGATGCTACCAGCAAAATAGATCAGGCACAGCAAGCAGATGCTGCGCGCTTAGAGCAAATGACGAGTGCGCAATAGTGATTCATCCACCGTTATAAAACTGCAAAAAAAAAGGCTAACGATAACATTAGCCTTTTTTAATACGACAGATTCAAGCAGCGCTAGCTTTTTTTGCTACTGCCTCTACCACCACGGCTGCCGCTTTTCTTAGCAGGTGATTTCTTTGGCTGATCCTTGTTTGTCGCACTCTGGTTTGACTGACTACGGTTCGAATGATCTTTTTTAGTTTGATTCATTTTACTAGATTGCAGCTTTGATTTTAACTCAAAGTCGATTTGTAGCAGGTCCATGTTGACGCCCGCTACTTTTACTTTGACCGAATCACCCAGGCCGAACACTGTGCCTCTGTCTTTACCGATAAGCTGTTGTTGCTGCTCATCATAGACAAAGAAATCATCACCAACATTAGAGATATGCACCAAACCATCGATATACAAATCAGTTAGGGTGATAAATAAACCAAAGTTTGTGACGGTAGTCACCACACCATCGAACTCTTCGCCGACGTGGTCTTTCATATAATGACATTTCAGCCATGATTCCACATAACGTGATGCTTTTTCAGCACGGCGCTCAGTATCTGAGGTTTGCAGGCCAGCACCTTCTAATGAGAAATCCATCACAGGCTGCTTGCTATTGGTCACTTTTGATTTAATGGCACGATGCAACATTAAATCAGGGTAACGGCGAATCGGCGAGGTGAAATGACTGTACTCGTCATAAGCCAAGCCAAAGTGACCGATATTGTCAGGTGAATAGTTCGCTTGCATCATCGAACGCAGTAGCATGCTATGAATGCTAATCGAGTCAGGTCGCTCTTTAGTTGCTTCAATGATACGCTGATAATCTGCTTGGGTTGGATTCTCTTCTGGGAAGCTCAAACCAAAGTTTTTGGCGTATTCGTGAATACGCATCGACTTTTCGCCATCGGGTTTATCATGGTTACGATACAAAGCTGGCAGCTCATTTTGCAGGGCAAAGTTTGCCGCACAAGTATTAGCCAGTAACATACACTCTTCAATCAGCTTTTGAGCATCGCCGCGGGTACGAGGCAAGATTGCTTCTATGCCACCTTTTTCATTGAACTTAATATAAGTTTCAACCGTCTCAAACTCCATTGCATGACGCTCTTCACGCTTTTTAAGGAGTAGCTCATACAATTGATGTAAGGTATCGACAGATTTTTTGACATCTTTATTTTCTGTCAACGATTTAGGAACGCTACTGTCTTTTGGATTCTCAAGATAAGCGTTCACTTGATTATAAGTCAGACGTGCTTGTGAATGCATGACACCAGGATAGAACTCATAGCCCGTGACCTTGCCTGCACGTGATATCTTAATATCGGCAACCATACAAAGGCGGTCAAGATTAGGATTCAATGAGCATAGACCATTGGACAGTACTTCAGGCAACATCGGAATCACTCGATGTGGGAAATATACTGATGTGCCGCGCTCATAAGCATCTTGGTCTAGTGGCGAGTTTGGCGTCACGTAATAGCTAACATCTGCAATCGCAACTAGGACACGATAATTACCGCCAGAACGCTTCTCAGCAAATACCGCATCATCAAAGTCACGCGCGTCTTCACCATCGATGGTCACCAATGGCAAATCACGTAAATCGATACGACCTTTTAAATCTTTTTCGATAGGTTCTTTATAATCGTTTGCTTGCTTGAGCGCCGCTTCGCTGAAATCTGATGGAATATCATAGTTAAGTAACGTGGTCTCAATGATCAATTCGCGATCATTTACATCAGACAAAACTTCTGTGATTTTACCGGTGGCAAATTCATGTTGATTTGGCCAATCAATGATGTCAACTTTTACTGGTGAGCCTTGTTTGGCATTCAGCGCTTGCACGTTATCTTCTGTAACCGTAATTGGCTGATGATTGTTTGGGCTACCAAGCTCAACGCAATAGCCGTCTTCATCATGCGCCAACGTGCCGATAAAGTGATTTTGACGACGTTCAACGACATCAACGATACGTCCTTCAGTACGACCACGATTGTCTGTTGAAGTACCGACCGCTTCTACGGTATCGCCATTAAAGACCCAGCGCATTTGTTTCTCATGCAAGAATAGGTCAGGCATATCGCTTAATAACACAAAGCCAAAACCTTTTGGATGGGCAGTCACTGTACCAGTGACGATATCGTGCTGTGTGACTGTACGATATCGATAAGGACGACCGTCGCGGTTTACTTGTCCATCGCGTGCCATCGCTTTTAGGCGATTGCCCAAAGCGTCAAATTGATCAGGGTCAGCAATATTAAAGGCTTTTGCCAATTGCTGATGGGTGACTTCACCATGCTCATTAATCGTGCTTAATATCAGCTCGCGACTAGGAATCGGGTTGTCATATTTTTGTGCCTCACTTGAGGCGTTTGGATCATTCCAACTCATAAAATACCGTATCTGTTTTTAAATTATTAATAGTGACTATCTTAACACGAACAACGACCCAATATCTTAGGTCAATTGTCTTATCTGTATTTGATAGCGAGTAGTCGTTAGCGGTCAAATTTTACTAAAAGTGAACGCTTATCTAAATCAAATATCAATATCGACCGTATTTGATTGATTGGTTATTTTTTTCATGTTCAACTCTTTTGACACTTCTAATACCGTGGTCTGATTAGATTTATCGAGGTATTTTTGGGCTTTATCAACCTCAGTGGTCAAGGTATTGACCGTCTGCTTCATATTCTCAAGCGCTTCAATTTTATAATTGCTAATCATATCCATGGTGTCATAGACATTATTGAAGGCATTTTGCAATTTATCAAGCTCAATCGTGCTACTGGTCGCTTGCTCATGAATTTCAAGCGATTGACGTTTAAGCATTGCCGAAGTTGATTCAATTAAGCTACTAGTGGTTTTATTCAAAGCCGTGATTTGGTCAAGTACCAGTTTTTGATTGGTCATCGCTTGCGCGACCACCACTGCTGTACGTAAGGCAGAGATAGTCGTCGTCGTGGCGCGATCTACGCCTTTAATCAGCTCTAAGTTGTTTTTACGAATGGTATCAAGCGCTAGATAACCTTGAATATTTACCGCCAATTGCGTTAAAAAGTCAGTGTTTTTTTGGCGGACATAAAATAGCATCTCTTCTTTAATAATACGTGCTTTTTCAGGATCTGTGGCTTCCACCGCATACACTTTTTGTTCAAGCTGCTCATCGATTTTTTTACCCACATAGATATACTGACGAATCGACTGCATCAGCTCCCACATATTGATTTTTTCTTGCTCAATCATGGCATTGTCTTTGAGCAGCTCATCTTTGCCATTATAGAGGCTTGTTACTACCGCATTGATATGTGATTGCGCCGATTCGTACTGACGGAAATAATCTTGTACTTTATTGCCAAATGGAATCAAACCAAACAGCTTACGTGAGCTGGTCAGCTCTTTTTTACTAGGGTCTAAATCTTCGACGATACCACGCAGTTCCGTCAAAGACTTGGCAATAGGGGAGTTATCAAACAAACTATCGTTAAGACTTTTCGCTGGTAGTGCTAACATGCGATTAGAAACTTGCGCCGATTCTCGAATTTCCTTGTTACCCAAATTATGGATAGATTGGACATTTTCTTTAAACTCATTGCTGTGCACTGAGTTATTGATAACGTGATCGACAAAAGCATCAACTTTAGCATCAAGCTCTGGAATATCGCTTTCGTCCAATTTTACCATCTGATCAGCTTCGCTCTTTTGTATCTCTTTTACAGGCTCAGGCGCAGTGAGGGTAAGGGTTGGTGTAGAGGTGTTGGCAGGTGGAGTTAATTCTTGCATAAGATTTCCTATCATATCTAAATGAGGTTAGATTTTTTACCAACGATATTTATCGTCGCGGTATGATTATTTTTATCGGCTGAACTGTTTTTATTAAAATTATTATGAAGAAGTGCACAATAGGTCTTTAGATTACCGTGTAATCTAAAGGTTGAGAAGATGGGTTTTGTAAAGTGCGGTCGGATTTGTATATTTAAAAGTAAAAGTGGCAATGCACTGTAAACTTAGTTTGTAACTATTATTTTTATAGTGCTAGATACTAAAAACCACCAATATACCGTAGCATATTGATGGTTGAAATCATGAATATCTATATAAACACACAGCCACCACCAAGAATAGACTATTAAAAAGTCTATTTCTTCTTAGTAGGTCCTAACAGCATGCCCATTTGACGACCTTCCATCTTAGGGTACTGTTCGACGTTTGAGATATCAGCCGTATCTTCAATGATACGATCAAGTTGTTTGCGACCAATCTCTTGGTGCGCCATTTCACGTCCGCGGAAGCGAATGCTAATCTTAACTTTATCTTGATCTTCCAAGAAGCTGACGATTTTTCTCAGTTTAACCTGATAATCGGCTTCTTCGGTGCTAGGACGTAGCTTCATCTCTTTAAGCTGAGTCTGCTTTTGGTTTTTCTTGGCTTCTTTCGCCTTTTGCTTTTGATCATAGAGGAAATGCTTATAATCCATGATTTTGCATACAGGCGGCTTGGCTTCAGGAACCAACTCGACCAAATCTAGACTATCTTCACGTGCCGCTTTCATCGCGGTTTCGATATCGACCACGCCCATCTGTTCGCCGTCTTCTTTAACCAGACGGACTTCCTTGGCACTGATATCTTCATTGATGTTCAAACGGTTGGACTGTTTAATAGGTATTACTCCTCATCTGTTTTTGGGGTCTGTCGGCCTTTTTCAGCGACAGCGGTCTGTACTAATGTAATAAATTCAGCAACACTCATCACGCCGAGGTTTTCACCTTCGCGAGTACGGACATTGACACTGCCCGATTCGACTTCTTTATCGCCTAATACTAGCATATAAGGAACGCGTTCTAATGTTTTCTCTCGTATCTTAAATCCAATTTTTTCGTTACGCAAGTCGCTAACGGCACGTAAACCAGCATTTTTAAGCTCGCTGACCACATTTTTACAAGCATCCGCCTGTTTATCAGTGATATTCATGACCGCAACCTGCTGCGGCGCTAGCCAAACTGGCATCCAACCGGCATAGTTTTCAATCAAGATACCAATGAAGCGCTCAAATGAACCTAAAATAGCACGGTGCAGCATAATTGGTACTTCGCGCTCGTTTTGCTCATTGACAAATTCAGCATCGAGACGCTCAGGCATATTTGGGTCAACCTGAATGGTGCCGCACTGCCATACGCGACCTAATGAGTCTTTCAGACTAAATTCAATCTTCGGACCATAAAACGCGCCTTCACCTGGTAGATAAGCCCAATCAAGACCTGAACTATCTAATGCATCCGCTAACGCTTTTTCTGCAAAATCCCAAGACTCATCGCTGCCGACACGTTTTTCAGGACGGGTCGAGAGTTTCATAATGATATTATCAAAACCAAAGTCTTCATAAACAGCAAGGGTCAGCTTAATAAAATCAGCAACTTCTTGCTGGATCTGCGACTGCGTACAGAAGATATGCGCATCATCCTGAGTGAAGCCACGAACACGCATCAAACCATGCAATGAGCCAGATGGTTCGTTACGATGGCATGAGCCAAACTCTGCCATACGTAATGGCAAGTCACGGTAAGATTTTAAGCCTTGGTTAAAGACTTGCACGTGACAAGGGCAGTTCATCGGTTTTACCGCGTAATCACGGTTTTCACTGGCAGTTGTGAACATATTGGTCGCATAGTTACCCCAATGTCCAGAACGCTCCCACAAGCTACGATCGACGATTTGCGGTGTTTTAATTTCTTCATAGCCATTATCGTGCTGTACTTTACGCATATATTGCTCAAGTACTTGATAAATCGTCCAACCATTAGCATGCCAAAATACCATACCCGGCGCCTGCTCTTGCATATGGAACAGATTTAACGCTTTACCAATCTTACGATGGTCACGTTTTTCGGCTTCTTCAATACGCTGGATGTATGCTTTTAAATCTTTCTTATCTGCCCAAGCTGTACCATAAATACGTTGTAGCTGTTCGTTCTTAGCATCACCGCGCCAATAAGCACCTGACATTTTGGTCAGTTTAAAGACTTTTAAGAAGCGGGTGTTTGGTACATGCGGACCACGGCACATATCGACATATTCTTGATGATGATACAGACCAAAGGCTTCTTCACCCGGCATATCATTAATCAGTTTAAGTTTATAGTCTTCACCACGTTCTTCAAAAATTTGAATCGCTTCAGCACGTGGCGTCATTTTTTTGATAACGTCATAATCTTGCTTAATCAGCTCCATCATACGTTTTTCAATGGCTGCCATATGCTCAGGCGTAAACGGCGTCTCACTATAGATATCATAATAAAAACCGTCATCGATAACTGGACCAATCACCATTTTTACATCAGGATATAGCTGCTTGACTGCATGACCTAATAGGTGAGCACAAGAATGGCGAATGATATCGACACCGTCATCATCTTTTGGCGTTACGATTTCAACTTTCGCATCTGCAACGATAGGATCGTGCGCATCTACCAACTGACCATCTACACGTCCAGCGACAGTTGCTTTAGCAAGTCCTGTCCCAATACTTTGCGCCACTTCCATGACCGTTGTATTGCCTTCGAAGTTTTTTACGCTACCATCGGGTAAAGTAATCGCTACCATAATCTATTCACCTTTTTGCGTCCGTTGGCAGTGATGATTGCAACCATCAATCATATAACCGTAAGACTACGTCAATTATATCTAACCGCTATGATATGTTGTAAGAGATAGGTATTACCTAAAGGCATAAAGTCCAGATAAACAAACTTTGAACTACAAGGACTTATAAGAGGTACCATTAAGTAATATTATAAAGTCAGCTATTATAGCAAAAACTACTTCTCAACACTAGATAGCTAGGGAATAGTGGCAG
>NZ_DATIRM010000104.1:0-1718 GCF_035469765.1 Psychrobacter sp. | reverse complement strand
GTTAATGCCATAAGTCCAATCATGCCGAGACCAATTACAATACCGGCATAGCCGACAGTAGCAGTAATAAAGGTTGCTTTAATTTTGCTTTTATCAATGGCAAATAAACGTTGGGTAATGGTTTGATTACCAATAGCATAGGCCAATACTGCGACGAAATAAGGCGCACCTTGCTGAAAAAAGGCCTCAGATGAAAAAAAGTCTTGTTGCTGCAAAGTTAGATTTGAAAGTCCGCTGACCATGACAGAAGGACCACCCATGGAAAACAGTACCGCTGGGATAATGATGACACCAATCGCCATTAACGCGACCAATTGGGCAAAATCGGTAAACACTGAAGCACGAAATCCAGAAGTTAAGGTATAGCTTAGCACTCCGACGCCGGCGATAATTACCCCTGTTTGGAATGACAAAGGTGATAATACTGATACCAATGCGCCAGCAGCGGTGAAATTGACCATCAAGCTAATTAAGCTGCCCATAAGGTTAGATATGGCTAAAATTAATTGGCTTGATGAGCCATGGCGGGCGTGAATAAGTTCACCCAAGGTATGTCCATTAGGGGCAAGTTCACGAAATCGCATCCCAAAAGGGTAGATGAATAAAATCATCAAGGCACCCCAAAAACCATAATGTAACGGTCCTGAGACGCCATATTTATAGCCGGACGTGGCAGCTGCATAAAATGACGCTGCCCAGATCCAAGTAGCGGTCATACTAGCAGCGCCCATACCAAAACCGACGTTGTGACCGGCGACCATAAAACCTGAGGTCGTCTCCTTATCTTTTTTTATTAATAAAGACAGCAGATAAGTACCACCATAAAATGCCAGTAATAGCAAAATGATGGTTAATGCTGAAAATTGGAACAATGACTCAGTTTTCAAATTCCTACCTCGCAATTGTTATAAGTAAAATATAGATTAAAACGTATTCTCCCAGACTATGAGGTATGCAAAAACGACCTATTCAGCCTATAGGTCAATTATAGGTAGCACGCAACGAGATGAACCGTCACAAAAAAAATTGAAAGCGGATGGCTTTTGCCTCTGTATGACTTCATCATAAATTATGAAGGATATGTCAAAAATCATAGGGGCAACGCTCGATATGCGTCTGTAAATGGCTGAACCATTACGCTACGAATGATGCATACGTGATATAGCTGGCTGCTGATAAAGGCTTGTACAAGCATCTATAGCAATAATACGGATGAGCGGTAAGTCGCAACTGCTTGACTTATGCTAGGTTTAGATAGCGTGTATCAGATATATATAACCATGGATCGAGTATTGTTTTACTCATCTATGGTCTAATACACATAATCCGTAATCGTGATGGCAGGTGATAAATGTCTAAGCATTTAACCTGACATACGTAGCATTGATAATTAAAACTACAGCAATGTTAAATGCTAGTAACATGTTTGTGTCTTAAGACTAACCTATTCTGCTACCAATCACAAATTTTATGGTCAATTTTGTAAATAATGATATATAAAACTGACCATTGAAAAGTCTGTTAGACAGATGAGGAAGATATTAAAAAATAAAGTTTGATGGAAGTGGTTAGACAAAGAATGTGTTCAAACAATAGAGTAGAAGAGGGTCTATGTATTTTAAGAGACGGCATAACCTGCGTAGTAAGTTACGCGGTTATCACGAAAAACTCCTGCTAGACCTAAGCAATAGCGCTTGGCCACACGTACCGCGTTACTG